>JAXJVE010000345.1:0-3254 GCA_036308705.1 Acutalibacteraceae bacterium | reverse complement strand
TGCCTACACGAATCTGTGTTACAACGAAATCCGCACCCTGAAGAGCTGTGTCAAGGTCATCAGTGAAGACAACTTCGCAATCATCGCCAACATTCTTGAGCATTCTTACGCAAAGGTCGCCAACGATGTTTCTTTTTCTTTCGTCAATATCCATAAAGGAGATTTTCTTGAGCTTAAGACTGTCCTTAGCCTTGAGAAAACCGTCAACAAGCTCGGGGCAATAAGTGCTGCCTGAACCGATAACCGCTACATTAATTTCTTTCATTTCATCCGTCTCCTTTTATTAGTTTGCATAGTCCTGCATAATCCAGTTTATGCAGCCTGTTACGGGCATTGCTTCAAGCTTAACAAACTTAAGCTTTTTGCCGCTCATACTCTCTGCCTTTGAAAGAAGTGCATCGAGATAATATTTATTATCAAGCTTAACGTTGATTGAACCTGAAAGAACAACTTCAACCTCACCATCGCCGAAATTCATCTGACTTGCGAGTGCCGAAATAAGCTGAGCACCTCTTGTCGCCATTCTGTCACAATATTCGGTTGCGGGTTTATCGCCCTGCTTAACAGCCTCAAAGAAGAAGCCAACCATTGTTCTGATATAATCGGCACCGTCTTCGCCTTCGATTTTTTCGATAAGACCAAGGAATTCTTCTCTTGACTTGAAGCCGTATTCCTTATTCACCATATCGGTGATAAGTGTTTTTTCAAGGCCGAGGAAAAGCTCGTTATAAACAAGTCTGAAAGCTTCAACAACAATGTTGCCGCCGCCTGAGATATCGCCCGAAAAATCGCCGAGACCTGCAAGCTGAAGTCTTTTGCCGTCAAGGTCTATACCGTTGCAGCAAACACCTGTGCCGCAGTTGTAGCCGATTGCACTCTTACCGCTTGCACCTGCTTTTACAACAATGAAGCCGTCATTGAAAACTTCAAAGTTTGCAAGGCCCTTCTTCTTGAGCATATCGCACATAATATCATACTGATATTCGTGGTCGATACCTGCAAGGCCCATAAGAGTGAAGCTTACATCTGAAAGAGAAATGCCCGCCTTTGCACAAAGAGCGTTAAGACCTTCCATAATGATATCGCTTGCACCGTCAAACGAACTCTCAAGATTTTCGTGGTTGCTGCCGGGGCCTGTTACGGAATCCAGCATTTTTTTGTTTTCATCAAAAAGGGCAAATGCGGTTTTTGTACCGCCACCGTCAACACCTATGTAATATTTCATAATTTATCTCCCTTTTATTTCTCTTCAAAACAATCGCTGCAAACTTCATCAAGGCAGAATTTGCCTCTTCTGTAAGGTTCACGGTCAATCCACATACCGTTTGTGAAATCGGGGAACGGTACGGGTGCACCGCCGATTGCGATTGACTGCTCTGAAAGGCAGGTAACTGCCATCCATACAGCTGCATCATAAACATCAATGGGGGGCTTTGCATCAAGTCTTACACTCTCTGCAAATGCACTGAGAACAAGGTAGTCCATACCGCCGTGACCTGCGTGAACGCCGTCCTGCTGATATTTCTTCCAAAGGGGATGTTCAAACTCTTCAAGGTAATCATCAAAGTTTTCGGGCTGATGCATCCAGTCGCCTTCAACGTGCTTGGTTCTGCCCTCAAGATAAATTGAGTTGCCGTCTTCCATATAAATACCCTTTGTGCCCTGAACTCTGTAAGCTCTTGAATAGTGTCTGGGAAGTGAACAGTCGTGAGTAAGAACAACAGTTTCACCGTTTGCACATCTGAGCATTGTTGTTACGATATCGCCCTGATTGAAGCTGTAGTCTGCAAGGTCATAATCTTCGCCCTTATTTTCCTTAATCCACTCGTTAAGACCTCTTGATTTGCTTGCCATCGAGCAAACAGAAAGGTATCTGTTGCCTCTGTTGATGCCAAGAACTTTTGAGATGGGGCCAAGCTGATGAGTGGGATAAAGCTCACCGTTACGCATCTGGAAGTTATAGAGTCTGCCGTGTCTGTTTTCTCTGCCGAGAGAAATTTCGTCACGAAGGTCGTGCTGATAACCGCCCTGCATATGAATGATTTCACCGAAAAGACCCTGCTTTACCATATTGTAAATTGCCATTTCTTTTCTGTCATAGCAACAGTTTTCAAGAAGCATACAGAATTTGCCTGTTTCTTCGCTTGCACGAACCATCTGCCAACATTCTTCAATGCTTGCAGCACCGCCGACTTCCATTGCAACATGCTTGCCTGCTCTCATCGCATCGGTAGCGATTCTTGCGTGAGTAATCCATGTTGTTGCACAGAAAACAGCATCAAGGTCTTCTCTCTTAAGCATTTCTTTATAGTCAAGATATACATCGGGTTCGTTACCCGCCTCTTCTTTAACGATTTCGGCACCGTTCTTTGCTCTGTCTTCATACTTATCGCAAACTGCAGGCACTCTTACGCCGTCACATTTGAGAAGTTCTCTGAGCATTCCCGAGCCTCTGCCACTGAGACCTATCATACCGATATTAACGAATTCTTTCATAGTTTTTTACCTCTGAGATTAAATAATAATTGCCTAAAATACGACATATAACATTATAATATATAACTTTGAAAAACGCAACATCAATTAGTGTAACTTTTAAATTATTTTTGTGTACAGATTGAAAATAAATCCCCTTTATGATATTATAGATTTCAGAAGGAGGCGTAATTTATGAAAAAGAAAAATATCGCAATCGGAGCCTGCCTTGCGGGGGCGGGAATTGCCTCAACGGCTCTTGCAACAGCGGGAGCAATATGCTATAAAATCGCCTGCGTTTCGGTGAAAGAAAAACCGCCCGAAAAAGACCCGAAACGAATTTTCAGAACAGAAATAAGAAAAAAGAACAACGCTTTTCTTTTTGAACATAACCCCGAAGACCTTGAAATTCTTACCGAAAAGAATATGCGTTTAAAAGCATGGTTTGTGCCGAGCGAAAAAGAATCCAAAAAGTTCATAATCTGCGTTCACGGCCACAAATGCAACGGCCCTGATGAATGCGGTCATCTTTTCTCGTTTTATCACTATGATATGGGTTATAACTACCTTCTCCCCGACCTGAGAGGTCACGGCAGAAGCGACGGTAACCTTATCGGCTTCGGCTCATGGGACAGCCTTGATATCAAACGCTGGATAGATTATCTTATTGACCGTTTCGGCGAAGATATAGAAATTGCTCTTCACGGAATATCAATGGGTGCGGCAACGGTAATGCTTGTCAACAACACCGCTCCCAGAAAACAGGTTAAAGCAATCAT
>JAXJVE010000344.1:0-9005 GCA_036308705.1 Acutalibacteraceae bacterium | reverse complement strand
TCTCTGTGCTGAACCGATGAGTTTGCCGTTGAGTTCGGGGATAACAAGACCGATAGCCTTAGCAGCACCTGTTGAGTTGGGAACGATGTTAGCTGCAGCAGCTCTTGCTCTTCTGAGGTCACCCTTTCTGTGAGGACCGTCGAGAACCATCTGATCACCTGTGTAAGCGTGAACAGTTGTCATGATACCGCTCTGGATGGGAGCATAATCGTTGAGAGCCTTAGCCATGGGAGCAAGGCAGTTTGTTGTGCATGATGCAGCTGAGATGATTGTGTCATCAGCTGTAAGAGTGCCTTCGTTTACGCTGTAAACGATTGTGGGAAGATCGTTGCCTGCGGGAGCTGAGATAACAACCTTCTTTGCACCTGCATCGATGTGAGCCTGGCTCTTATCCTTTGAGCAGTAGAAACCTGTGCATTCAAGAACAACGTCAACACCGATTTCGCCCCAGGGGAGTTCAGCAGCGTTAGCCTTAGCATAGATTTTGATTTCTTTACCGTCAACTGTGATGCTGTCTTCGCCTGCAACTACTGTATCAGCAAGAGCGTATCTGCCCTGAGCTGAGTCGTACTTAAGAAGATGAGCGAGCATCTTGGGGTTTGTAAGATCGTTGATAGCAACGATTTCGTAGCCTTCTGCACCGAACATCTGACGGAATGCGAGACGGCCGATACGACCGAAACCGTTAATTGCAACTTTAACTGCCATAGTGAATTACCTCCAAAAAGTTTTATTGATTTTTTGAACCGTATCTATTTTATACATTTTTATGGAAATATGCAACAGTTTTTTGCGTATTTTCAAAAGATTTGGTAAACTGAACAAAATTCACGAAAAGTTGAGCGAAAAGGGTGCAAATCTTACAAAGAAAATTGCCGTAAAATGTTATTTATGATATTTTCCTCCGCTTGAAATCATAAACGCACGGTAGATTTGTTCAAGAAGCATAACTCTTGCAAGCTGATGAGGGAAGGTCATCGGGCTCATTGAAAGCCTGTATCTGGCTTTGCTTTTAACTGTGGGCGAAAGTCCGTGAGAGCCGCCGATAACAAAACAAAGCGAGCCGAATCCCGAAACGGCACACTTCTCTATTTCTTTTGAAAAATTTTCCGAAGAGAGTTCCTTGCCTTCGATACAAAGAGCAAAAATTGCTTCATTGGGTGAAATTGCGGCAAGAATACGCTCGCTTTCATCGTTGAGTGCGGCTTCAATCTGAGCATCGTTCGGATTATCGGGAAGCCTTGACGGAGCAAGTTCGATTACTTTGAGTTTGCAGAATGCACCGAGCCTTTTTTCGTATTCGGCACACGCCATTCTCAGGTAATCTTCTTTGAGTTTTCCTATACAGATTATCTTGATATTAATCATTGATTTTCTCCTGAATTACAGTGCTATAACGGGATTGTTGTTACCCGCAACGCTGAGCAGATAGTCAATATTTTCAACGGCTCCCGCCATTTTCATAGCAGCTCTTGTGGTTTCGAATGCAAGTGCGGGAATATTGTTTTCTTTACTTAAATGTCCGAGCACAAAACGGGTGGTGCCTGACTCCATAAGTTTCACCGCTGTTTCGGCACAGCTTTCGTTTGAAAGGTGCCCGAGCTTTGAAAGAATTCTTTCTTTAAGAAAGAACGGATAAGGGCCGTTTTTCAGCATACCCACATCGTGGTTTGATTCAAGCAAAATAAGGTCGCTGCCGTAAACGGAATCCATAATTGTGTCCGTAATTTCTCCGATATCTGTTGCAACCGCAAGGCGTTTTCCGTCAGGCGTAACGATAGTGAAACCTGTGCTTTCACGGCTGTCGTGAGGTGTTTTAAAGGGGCGTATGAACATACCGCCGGCTTCCGTTCCTTCATACGGAATAACATCCGCTTTCATTTTGCAGGTTATTGCACCCGCATCCTCCATACCGGCAAGAGTACCGCATGAGGCAAAAACTTTTGTGCCGTGTCTTTCGGCAAAAACCCTTACTCCGTTTATGTGGTCATTATGTTCGTGAGTAACAAAAATTGCCGCAATCGAATCGGGGTCAACGCCTATATTTTTCAACGCATCTGCGGTTTTCTTGGCACTGACTCCTACATCTATCAGAATACCGCCCTGCGATGTTCCGATATATGTACTGTTGCCGCTGCTTGATGAATATAAAGAACAAAATTTTGCCATTCTGATTTCCCTTTTACATTAAAATGGGGCTGCTCTTTCGGAACAGCCCTTTTATATAATACATTATATTATCTCAACCTGCATTGGTCAGGCTGTTGGGTTCGGGGCAGAATACTCTCTTGATATCAGCACCGATACCTCTGAACTTTTCAACAACTTCTTCGTATCCTCTGTCGATATGAAGAATATCTTCGATCTCTGTTGTACCGCTTGCGGCACAGCCTGCAATAAGCATTGCCGCACCCGCACGAAGGTCATCAGCCTTGACGGGGGCACCCTTGAGCTGCTCAACGCCCTGAATAACGGCAAGCTGACCGTCTGCCTTGATATCGGCACCCATTCTGTTAAGTTGCTCAGCATAACGGAAACGGTTTGACCAGATGCTTTCTGAAATAATGCTTGTACCTTCAGCAAGAGTGAGAAGCACAGCCATCTGCGGCTGCATATCGGTGGGGAAGCCGGGATGGGGCATTGTTTTGATTGTGCATTTGTCGGGTCGTCTGTCAAGCGAAACTCTGATTGCGTCGTCGAATTCTTCAACAACGGCACCGCATTCAATGAGTTTGGTTGATATTGATTCAAGATGCTTGGGTATAACATTCTTGATAAGAACATCGCCCCTTGTTGCTGCAGCGGCTACCATATATGTGCCCGCTTCAATCTGGTCGGGGATTATTGAGTATGTGCAGCCGTGAAGCTGCTCAACGCCTCTTACTTTGATAACATCGGTACCCGCACCTCTGATATCGGCACCCATTGAGTTGAGGAAGTTTGCAAGGTCAACTATGTGAGGCTCTTTTGCGGCGTTTTCAATAACGGTAAGGCCTTCAGCCTTGACAGCGGCAAGAAGGATGTTGACTGTTGCACCTACCGATGCCATATCAAGATAAATAGGGCTGCCGATGAGCTTTTCTGCTGTTGCTTCAACGGTTGCGTTATCTTCAACGGAAACGGTTGTGCCGAGAAGCTCAAAGCCTTTTATATGCTGGTCAATTGGTCTTGCACCGAGATAGCATCCGCCGGGCATGGCAACTCTTGCTCTTGAAAATCTGCCGAGAAGTGCACCAATGAAATAATATGATGCACGCAGATGTTTTGTCATATCGTGTGAAATAACGTATGAATCAACATGGCGTGAATCTATTTCGATTGTGTTTTTGTTTATTAACTTTACATTTGCACCGATATGCTTGAGAATTTTCATCATATAGTTTACATCGCTGATGGAAACAGGAACATTTTCAAGCACACAAACATCCTGCGAAAGAATCGCAGCGGGGATAATCGCAAGTGCGGCATTCTTGGCTCCGCTTATTTCAACTTCGCCGTGAAGGGGGAAACCGCCGTTGATTATGAATTTCTCCAAGAGTTTTACCCTCTTTCGTGTTTGTTGTTATATATAGAAATAAAGTATTTGTTAAAATCTACAGTATTATATCACTTTATTTTTGTTTTGAAAAGACCTATTACAAAAAAATATGGCTTTTTTTTATGATTTTTTTGCAATTTTTTACAGAATTAACCGTTTTGTGTAAGAAATTTGTAATATGAGTTGATTTTCTACATATAGTATGCCGAAAAAACAGCAACATATATGCAGTTGATTTCTGAAAAACAAAAAGGCAAAATAGACAAAATTATAACAAAATTTTTGTTCGTTTATCACAATTATAATTTTGACCTAAACAGATGTTGCCTTTTTCGACAAAAGATTAAAAAAGACGTTGAAAATTAAGGGCTTGTAAGCAAAAAGCAATAAAAAAACCTGCGTAATTTATAGTATTTCAACAAAACACAACCTCTTGTTTTGTCAGGTTAAACAAAGGGTGTCAATATCCTGATTTCAGTAAAAATTTGGTAAAAATACATAAAAAGAACCCGAAATTCACAATAAATTCAAAAATATATTTAAAAAATCGTAAGATTTCTATTGCAAAAAGACAAAGAATTGTGTAAAATGTATACGTCCCAATGGTCATTTTGTATAAATTCATAATGAAGTCAAAACAAATCGAATGAGGGGTAATTATTATGTCTAACAGAATCTTTCAGGGTCTTGTTCATCAGATGCGTGAAGCAGTGGGCAGAACTCTGGGCGTTATTGACGAAACAGGTACCATTATCGCTTGCAGTGAGCTGAGCAAAATCGGCGAAGTTATTTCAACGGCAAATGATGTTTTTGCAGATAACGAGCTTCATTATATCAACGGATATACTTTCTGCAATTTCGGTACACATATCCAGACCGAGTATGCGGTATTTGTTGACGGAACAGATGAGCTTGCAGGCAGATTTGCGGCTGTTTGCTGTGTTTCACTCGAAAATCTCAAGCAGTATTATGAAGAAAAGTTCGACAGGGGCAATTTTATCAAAAATGTAATTCTTGATAATATTCTTCCCGGCGATATCCATATCAAATCACGAGAGCTTCGTTTTAATTCTGAGGCAACAAGAGTTGTTCTTCTTATCAGAATCACAGACCATAACGATGCTGCTGTGTTTGATGCGGTACAGAATCTTTTCCCCGATAAAAGCAAGGATTTTGTTATCAATATAAATGAGCACGATATCGCAATTGTAAAAGAAGTTAAAAACAACATCGAAACCAAAGACCTTGAGAAGCTTGCACGTTCAATTTCAGATTCATTGAGCACCGAGCTTTATACCCATGTGCTTGTAGGTATCGGCACAACGGTTGAGGGTGTTAAGGACCTTGCACGTTCATTCAAGGAAGCACAGATCGCTCTTGAAGTAGGTAAGGTATTTGATACCGAAAAAACCATCGTAAGCTACGATAATCTCGGTATTGCAAGACTTATTTATCAGCTCCCCTCAACACTTTGCGATATGTTCCTCAGAGAAGTATTCAAGAGAGGCTCAATCGAAAGCCTCGATCACGAAACTCTGTTCACAATCCAGCGTTTCTTTGAGAATAACCTCAACGTATCGGAAACATCAAGAAAGCTTTTTGTTCACAGAAACACTCTTGTTTACAGACTTGAGAAAATCAAGAAGCTTACAGGTCTTGACCTGAGAGAATTTGACGATGCAATCGTATTCAAAGTAGCTCTTATGGTTAAGAAGTATCTTGATGCAAAACCTGTTAAGTATTAATTGCCCGGTTTCGATATCATCCAACTCAAAATTTTAGATTAAGGAATTGATACGGTGATACAATTTAATAATGTTTCTAAAAAGTATGATAACGGAACTCATGCTTTGAAAGATATAAACCTTACCATCGACAAGGGCGAATTCGTTTTTGTTGTCGGCTCATCGGGTGCGGGTAAAAGTACCTTCCTAAAGCTGATGATGAGAGAAGAAGTCCCTTCAACGGGTTCAATCGTTGTTGAAGATGTCGATTTAACAAAGATAAAGAAAAAGGATATTCCCAAATTCCGCCGCAGACTCGGTGTTGTTTTTCAGGATTTCAGACTTATCCCTACAATGACCGTGTTTGATAACGTTGCATTTGCAATGCGTGTTATCGGTGCAAACGAAAAAAAGATTCGCAGAAGAGTGCCTTATGTGCTCAGCCTTATGGGTCTTAACGAAAAGGCAAGATGCTTCCCTAAAGAGCTCTCGGGCGGTGAACAGCAGAGAGTTGCACTTGCAAGAGCACTTGCAAACAATGCTGATATCATTATTGCGGACGAGCCTACAGGTAACGTTGACCCGCAGATGAGTTATGAAATTGTTGAACTTCTTATGAGGCTTAACGAAGCGGGAACAACTGTTATTATGGTTACCCATGAACACAGCCTTGTTCGTTGCTTTGATAAAAGAGTTATAATTCTTGAAAAAGGTACCGTTGTTTCAGATGGCGGAACACTTGTCAGAGAAGCGGCAACATCGCACATCAACCCTGTCAGCGAGATTGAGCATCAGTATGTTGTTCCTCCCGAAGAGGATTATTCCGCTTATGCTCAGCAGTCGGCAGGTGAAACTGCACCCGTTGAGATTACTGAAGATTTTATGATGACGGGAGGCAATAACTGATGGGTAATACAGGATATCTTACCAAAGAAGGTTTCAGAAACCTCAAGGTCAATAAGCTTATGTCCGTAGCTTCAATTACGGTGCTTTTCAGTTGCCTTATGATAATCGGTATTGCTTTTATGATTTTTGTAAACATAAACAGCCTTATTGACGGCGTTGAAAAAATGAACGTTATCAGAGTTTTTGCGTCCGTAGACAGTACCGATTATGAATATGCGGCACTCGGCGTTAACCTTGCAAATATTGATAACGTCAGGTCTGTCACACCCGTTGACAAAGATGAAGATTATAAAAAGAATTATCTTGATAAAATGGGTGAAGAAGAAAAGAAGCTGATAGGCGACACCAACCCTCTCAACGATTCATACAGAGTTGAGGTTGAGGATATGAACGGCTTTGAAACCGTTGTTAACGATATTAAAAAGCTTGACGGAATCGAAACTGTTTATGACCACAGTTCAACCGCAGTGAAACTCAATAAAATAAGAAGCTCGGTATCATATATCAGTATCGGTATGATAGTGCTTTTACTTATAGTTTCATTGTTTATTATTTCAAATACAATCAAAGTTACAATGTTCAGCCGACGCCTTGAAATCAGCATTATGAAGAGCGTTGGTGCAACAAATTCGTTCATACGTTGGCCGTTTATGGTTGAAGGTATGATTATAGGTGTTATTTCGGGCGTACTTGCAACAGGTGCGGTATGGGCGGCTTATGAGCTTGCCATTGCACCGCTCAGCTCAATGATTTTTGATCTGGGATTCGGCGGAACGGAAGACGGAATAAGATTTATCAGTTATGCTCCGTTTATAGCTCTGGTGTTTGTTCTTATCGGTGTTCTGACCGGTGTTATCGGCAGTGCAACATCAATCAGAAAATATCTTAAAGAAAGGAAGTTTGTTGAACTTGAAGACTAAAATATCATTAAAGAAAAAACTGATTTGTCTTGCAATTGTTTTGACTTGTGTTATTTCGTCTTTGATAATTCCTCATGCTTCCGCAAAAACTATTGAAGAGCTTAACAACGAATACGAAAAGATCGAGCAGGAAATCCAGGAAAATCAGGAAAAACTCGACGAAGTTCAGGATGATATAAAAACAAACGAGCAAAAGCTCGATAAACTCAACGGGCAGATTGATAAAATCAACGATCAGATTAATTTGCTCGATGAAAGCATTGATATCCTTAACAGTGATATCAGCAATATCAAAAACAATATAAATGTTACTGCAAACGATATTGAACAAATCAATATCAGAAGGCAGGAAATTCTTCTTCAGGCAGCCGAAACTCAGGCGCTTATGGAAGATACGGAAGAAATGCTTCTTGAAAGAATCCGTATTGACTATATGACAGGCGGCGATGCAACAGAACTTGAATTTCTTCTTTCAAGCGGAGATATTGAAACATTCTTTGTAAGAAAAGAAATTCTCAGAAAAAGCAATGAGGCTGATGCCAAGCTTGTTGACGATCTTACCAAAAAGATAAAAGAGCTTGAATCACTCAACATCGAGCTTGAAGCAAAGAAGGTTGAGCTTGAAGAAAAGGAAGAATCTCTCAATTCACAGATGATTTCTCTTGAAGGCAAGCAGCAGAATCTTGAACAGAACAAAGAAATTCAGGAAGATAAAAAGAGCGAAGTTACAGATAAACAGAATGAAGTGAAATATATTCTTGAAGATCTTGATAAGGACAGCGATGCTTACAAAGCTGCCATCAAGCGTAAGGAAGCCGATCTTGCAGCTCTTGAAGCACAGATTGAAGCGGCAATTAAAGATGAAGGCTCCGTAAAGGGCGAAGAACCCGATGAAGAATATAATAATGACGGTAAGATGATGTGGCCCGTACCCGGTTCAACCAGACTTACCGCTACCTATCCTTCATACAGTGACGGCTCGCCTCACTGGGGTATCGATATCGTAAGAACCGATGTTACAACCAAAGGCTCACCTTTCCGTGCAGCTCAGGGTGGCAAGGTTATTCTTGCCAAGAATGACGGCAACTGGAACTACGGCTTCGGTAACTACTGTATTATTGACCACGGCAACGGTGTTCATACTCTTTATGCGCACGCTACAACACTTTATGTAAGCAAGGGCGATGTTGTTCAGAAGGGCGAAAAGATTGGTCTTATCGGTGATACCGGTAACACCACAGGCCCCCACCTTCATTTTGAGGTAAGAATCAATGATTCAAACGGTAATGTGAGCCGAGTTAATCCTCTTAACTATGTTTCAAAACCGTAAAACAATTAGCAAAAATGGCGGCGTAACAGCCGCCTTTTTTTGAAAGAAAGGGTGACCGATTATGAATAAAAAAATATCACTCGGTCTTTGTATCTCGCTGATAATTATTTCAATAACCGCAACCTTTGCAACAACTATGGCTGCATCAAAGCAGATTTACAGCAAAATTATGAATAATATTTCACAGCGTTCACAGAATTATCAGTCCGTTGAAGAAATAAGTCAGATAGTTTCAAACTATTTCTACGGCTCTGTAAGTGACCAGAATCAGCTCAACGCATCGCTCACAGAGGGATATGTCAACGGTCTTGGTGACATTAACAGTATGTATCTCAACGCAACGGAATATGCTTCATATACGGCAATGCTTGACGGCGGCGTAACGGGTGTTGGTGTTGAAACCGCTTTTAATTATCAGACGGGTAAATTTATAATAACCTATGTTTACGAAGGCTCTCCCGCAGAAAAAGCAGGTCTTAAAGCACTTGATGTAATAACCGCAATTGATAATGTGACTGTTACTATGAGCAACCACGCAACGCTGAAGAATTCGCTTTACGGCAGTATGCTTTCATCTGTCAATATTG
>JAXJVE010000343.1:0-1371 GCA_036308705.1 Acutalibacteraceae bacterium | reverse complement strand
GGCTTTATATGCAATATTTCTTTCATCTGCAGGAAGTCTTTCGTCTGAACAAGTCAGAAATATTCCGTTTTCTTCGCAAAGTTCAACAGTTACCTCATCGGAAAGACCAACAGACTGCATAACCATAAACAAGCTGTGATAACCGTTATCAAGCTTGCCGATGATATCAAGAAAAAGATTGATTTTTGCAGGTGCACTGACGGTTACTTTCATTCAAATCGTCCTTTCTTATTCGATGGGAATAAGGGTAGGTGTTCTGTCCTGATAAACTGCGACCTTATCGAAACCGCATTTGAGAGCAAGCTCATATCCCTTATCAATGCCCGCACCGAGATGTTCGGCAAAATGAGCATCGGAACCGATAGTGATAAGCTTGCCTCCGAGCTCCTTATAGCGTCTTATAATGCCTTCATCGGGCGATGTAACGCCGATAGGCTGTCTGAGGCCCGCAGTATTGATTTCAAGCGACTTTTTGTTTTGAATAAGAGTGAGAAGTATTTCATCAATAATCTCATCAAACTTTGACATATCAACGGGTCTTTTATATTTTCCGACAATATATCTGAGAGGATAGGTAAGGTGTGCAAGGGTATCAAACTTTGCCCACTGTGCAAGCTTAAGCTCCCATTCAAAATATTCTTCAAGAAGTTTCATATAGTCAATGCTTTCGTCGCTCAGATCCATATAATAAAAATCCTGAATATTCGGCAGATTATGGATTGCACCGATAACAAAATCATATTTCATTGTTTCTAAAAGCTTTTCTGAAACAGCTTTATCATAAACCGCCTGACCAAGTTCGGCACCGACGCATATAATAAGCTTTCCGTTGAATGCGGAACGTGCTTTTGCCACCTCGAAGAATGACTGGATTGCGGTTTTATCAAAACTATCCTTATAGAACGCATCCATTTCAAGATGATCCGTAAATGCAACGGCTCTTATGCCCTTCATATATGCCGTTTCTGCCAGAAACATAGTTGAATGATTTCCGTCAAAAGAATTATCGGTATGTGTGTGAAGATCAACGATATTTTTAAATGCCATTTTTATTGCTCCTTAGAAAATGAATAATAATATAATAACACATTTTTTACATTTGCAACAGTAAAAATAAAAAAAATATTGTTAACAGGCAAAAAATATGTTAAAATAAAAAAAAATCCGTGGGGTTATTGATATGAAAATAATTGTTACCGGTGCAAAAGGTCAGCTCGGCTCCGACGTTGTTCTTCAGCTCGAGAAAAACGGCTATATTGCCGTTAAAGCCGATTTGCCCGAACTCGATATAACAGATGCCGCCGCTGTTGAATCTTTCATTGCAGAAAGTCAGGCAGACGGTGTGATTCATTGTGCCGCATACACCAATGT
>JAXJVE010000342.1:0-3927 GCA_036308705.1 Acutalibacteraceae bacterium | reverse complement strand
TTTGAAGCTTTCAGGCAGATTTTCATACCTGAATGCAGGGTCAAAACAAACAAGTGCAGAAACATCATCTGTTGTTACCGAAACGCAAGCAACATCACCGATTTTCACACTTTCCGCAACGATATTTTCTGTTGATGAAAGTTGCGCAAATGCGTGTTTTTCACTGTTTTCAAGCAAAAGCACGGCATCATCGGGCAATATATCCGCATAAACTCTTTCGGGCTTATACGAAGAAATAATATTCATAAAATTCAAATCGGAATTATCTTTCAGATAAGGAACAACAACGGTATCAAGACCGTCGCCTGTCTTTGATATCGCATCAACTGTTTGAACCGAGTCAAAAAAATCTTTGCCCGCACAACCGAGAAGCATATTTTCACCGTTGTATGATACAAGAACGGAAATGCTGTTTTCACATTCAAAAACGGTTATTTTCGTTTCTTTACTTTCCGAAACAGAAAATAACACCATGGGAACGGTAAACATCACGCAACAAAGCAACGATGCAAGGGCATAAACAGGCTTTTTCAGTTGCGAAATAAACACCGTTATAATGCAGAAAACAAAAATTCCGCAGAAAATTATCATCATTTTTTCGCCGTTTATTCTGAAATCGAGAAAATCATACCGTTCAAGAAAATCAGCAGAATCAATAATGAATTTCAATAATATTTTTGAAACATACGCAAAGATATTATAACCCGTCGGCAAAAACGTTCCGCAAACCGCACCGAGCGATGAAACAACCATACTCAGACCCGCAACGGGGACTATAATCAGATTTGCAAGAAGTCCGAGAAAGTTATAATTTCCGTAAAGGCTGAGTGAAACAGGCAACGTAAACGCCGTTGCCGAAACGGTTACCATCAATGATGAAACAAAGGTTTTTACCGTTTTTCTTAACGTATTGTTATTTATTTTATCAATAAAACGTCTGATTTCGGGCGAGATATATTCATTATAAAGAATTATGCCGAGTGTTGCAAGAGCGGACAGTTTCAAGGATACCGAACCCATTGCAAACGGGTCATAAAGTGCAGTTACCGCCATTGCAAAGCCGAGAGAATTGAGTGAATCCCGCCTTCGCATTATTATATCGCTGAGCAAAAAGACAAGCATCATAACGCCCGCACGCACAACCGAATAGGTAAGGCCCGCAACAAGCATAAAAAACACAACACTTACACCCGCAAAAACAGATGAAAGTTTGCGGTTAACACCTGTCTTTCTGAGAATTTTCAGAATAATTGATGACCAGAGTGAAAGATGAAATCCCGATACACATATCACGTGAGTGATACCTGTTGCATTAAAATCGGAATATATTTCGTCGGGCAGACCGCTTTTATCACCGATTGTCAAAGCAACCGCAAGATCGCCCCTCTCATCGGGTAAAATACGGTATAATCCTTCTTTTATCAGCACTCTCAGGTCAATGATTTTCTTGGCAAGAGGCTTTTCATCCTCTTTGATATTTATCACGTTATATACGTCATTTATCGGATATCCGCCAAGCCATATACCTTTCGCTTTATAGGATTTTAAAGCATCCTCGTCTGAAGTTCCCAAAGCAAAAAGATTGAACTTTCCTTCAACAAAATCATAAGGTTCAGCTTCGGGAGGCGTTGAAAACACAAGCCTTACTCTGAAATCGGTTTTCTCACCGTTAACGCTGACGGCACGTGCTTCATAATAACAATTGCCGTAGCGGTATTCTGGCAGACTTACAAGCTCCGCTTTAACATCGCAATTTGTTCTTCCGTCATAAGCGAGCACAGGCAAATATAAAAAATTAATTGTGCCCAAAAGTAAAGCACAGGCAACCGCACCCGATGCGAAAAAGGTTGGAAGAAAACGGTGTTTTCTTATCGCCCTGAATAAAATACTTACAACCAGAGCAACGGTAAAAACTGCAAATACAGTTACCGTTACTCCGGTTTCAAACTCAAAAAGGAATGCAGTTACAAAGAAGATTGTTAAGCCGATAACGGCAAACGGTCGCTTCATAACAATACCTGAAATTATTTTTCAATAAGAGGAATAACGCCGAGAAAAACTATATCGTCACGCTCTGCGGCATCACCTTCAGCAAGAACACAAGCCTTTGCAACAACATTTGCTTCAAACTTTTCGCAAAGTGATTCAACAGCTTTAAGAGATTCACCCGTGCTGATAACATCATCAAGAATAACAACTCTTTTACCCTTGAGCTGCTCACCTTCAAGGCTGTCCATAATAAGAGTCTGCTCTGCATCGGTAGTGATTGAACGCACATTGACCGATACAGCCTCTTTCATATAAAGCTTCGCCTTTTTTCTTGCAACAAAATATTTTTTGCCGCTCTGTCTTGACATTTCATAAGCGAGAGGGATGCTCTTGGCCTCGGGAGTTACTATATAATCAAACTCGGGAAGTTTTTCAAGAAGTTTCTCTGCTGAATGAACAGTTACCTCAACATCGCCGAAAAGAATAAACGCAGCTATATCGAGTTTATCGTTCAAAGGGCATCTGAGCAGATCTCTCTCAAGGCCCGCTATATCAACTCTGTAATATTTATCCATAATAATCCCCCATTAACCCGCAGGCCAGCCGAAATCACGGCCGCTCATCAGGTGAAAATGAATATGCTTTACGGTCTGACCAGCACTGTCACCGCAGTTGTTTACAATTCTGAAGCCGTCAAGATTCATCTCTTTTGCAATCTTTGATGCAACTTCAAAAACGTGTGCAATAAGAGCACTGTTGCTCTCATCAATCTCTGCAGCGGATTTGATATGCTGCTTGGGAATTATAAGAATATGAACGGGTGCCTGAGGTTCAATATCGTTGAATGCGATTACTTTTTCATCCTCATAAACTTTTGTTGTGGGGATTTCACCGCTGATTATTTTACAGAAGATACAATCCATATCAACACTTCCTTAAAATTATTTTATCATTGATTTAACTATTTCAGCAACGGCATCCATTGCGGCTTTTACGTTTGTAACATCCTTTGTGCCTGCCATTGCACTGTCGGGTCTTCCGCCGCCTGAACCGCCTGCAAGCTTTGATACTTCTTTTACAATATTGCCTGCGTGCGCACCCTTTGAAACTGCATCTTTACCGCAAGCACAGGCAAAGTTTGCACTTGCACCGTTGATACCGCAGATAACAGCAACTGCATTATCATTTTCCTTAACCTTATCGCACATTGAACGAAGGTCACCGGGGTTAACGCCTTCAACGGTTGTAACAACAAGGCTTACGCCGTTAACATCAACAGCATTGCCCATAAGATCGCCTGTTTTGAGCTGTGAAAGTTCTGCACGAAGCTGCTCAATTTCTTTATCTTTTGACTTAAGGTCATTCATAAGTGAATTTGCTTTTTTATCGAGGTCACCTGCATTTGCAAGTTTCATTGTTGCAGCTGCCGAATTGATAAGTGCATTGTTCTTGGCTATATATTCAAGCACACCGTAGCCTGTTACAGCTTCAATTCTGCGAACACCTGCAGCTACGGATGACTCTGAAATAATCTTGAAAAGACCGAGCTTGCCTGTATTATCAGCATGAGTACCGCCGCAAAGCTCTGTTGAAAAATCGCCTGCTTTTACAACACGGACAATATCACCGTATTTTTCACCGAAAAGAGCCATTGCGCCGAGTTTTTTAGCCTCATCAATAGGCATTTCGGTGCTTGAAACTTCAAGTGCAGAAAGGATAATTTCGTTAACTTTTCCTTCAACTGCAGCAAGTTCTTCACCTGTGAGAGCAGAGAAATGAGTAAAGTCAAATCTCATTGAGTTAGCATTGACAAACTGACCCGCCTGCTCAACGTGTGAGCCGAGTATTTCACGGAGTGCCGCCTGAAGAAGATGTGCGGCAGTATGATTTCTTTTTGTTGCAGCTCTTGTTTCTTCGTTATAAACCGTTACCGCAATA
>JAXJVE010000341.1:0-3591 GCA_036308705.1 Acutalibacteraceae bacterium | reverse complement strand
GTTGAAGGACCGACTCATACGAATCTTATTTTTGATGCAGTTCTTCCCCATAACGCCAAATATACAGAATCCGAATTCAAAGAACTCATTGAACTTAAGATTAATGCCGAAAACGAAAAACTGTTTACCGTTATCAACATTGACAGAAGTTATATCGGTTAAATCAATACATAATTTGTATTAAAATCACAAAATATTGTGTTTATCGGCAATATGTACAAATCGCACACAAAATATTGTATAATTTTTTCTTTGAAAATTTCAGATATAGTCTTTCAAAATTCAACAAAATATAGTAAAATAACATTGTTATAAAAATTGCGGAGGTATAAGCTATGCCCGAATACGAAGATTTCAGAACAATACCCGTCGGTCAGCTCGGAATTATCGCTCTTCCCGGATGTGAAGAAGTTGCAAAAAAAATTGATAATTACCTTGTTACCTGGCGTAAACAGAGAGAAAGCGAACACAAGATGACTCTGCCGTTTGTCGGCTATGAGAGAGATACTTATATTATCAGAGCTGCTTTTCCCCGATTCGGCACAGGCGAAGGCAAGTGCGTTATCAATGAATCTGTAAGAGGCTTTGATATATTTATTCTCTGCGACCCGTTCAACTACGGCGTAGAATATAAAATGTACGGTCGTTATGTTCCCATGAGCCCCGATGACCACTTCTCAAACCTCAAAAGAGCTATAAGTGCAATCGCTGGTAAAGCAAGAAGAATCAACGTTATTATGCCTATGCTTTACGAAGGCAGACAGCACAGACGTTCAAGCAGAGAATCTCTTGACTGTGCAGATATGCTCCGTGAGCTTTGCATTAATCTCGGTGTTGAGAACGTTATTACATTCGACGCTCACGACCCCAGAGTTCAGAATGCAATTCCTCAGAACGGCTTTGAAAATGTTCAGCCCGTATATCAGATGATAAAGGCAATGTGTAAAAACATCCCCGACCTTAACCTTGACAACAAACATATGATGGTTATTTCTCCTGACGAAGGTGGTATGAGCCGTTGTATTTACTTCTCAAGCGTTCTCGGTCTTGACCTTGGTATGTTCTATAAACGCCGTGACTATTCGGTAATCATTGACGGCAGAAACCCCATTGTTGCTCACGAATTCCTCGGCACAAACATTGAGGGTAAAGACGTTATCATTATCGACGATATGATTTCATCAGGCGACTCAATGATTGAAGTTGCAACAAAGCTCAAAGAACTCAAAGCAAACAGAATTTTTATCTGTGCTTCATTCGGTCTTTTCTGCAACGGTCTTGATACCTTCGATAAAGCATATGCAGACGGTCTTATCAATAAAGTTTTCACAACCAACCTTATTTATTCACCCAAGGAACTCCTTGAAAGAGAATGGTATGTAAGCGTTGACGTATCAAAATATTGCTCATATATTATTGATACACTCAATCACGATGAATCAGTCAGCGGTCTTCTCGATCCCAAAGACAGAATTCACAAGCTCCTTACAAAATACGGTTTTGAAAGCCACATCAACAATAAATAATTTTAAACCGCCGAAGCCCTCAAACTTCGGCGGTCTTTTAATAGGCGGTGTTCTTATGCAAAACAAAGAATTGAAATTCATAAACGGTAAATTCAAAATAATGCAGATTGCCGATACGCAGGAGATCCCCGCGGTTTCTCCTGACACAATTAAACTCATTTCTGCCGCACTTGATAAAGAAAAGCCCGATCTTGTTATATTTACAGGTGATCAAATCAAGGGTTATTCTTCATTCTTTCTCGGAGATAAAGGTAAGCAAAATGTTGAATCAACGCTGAAAAAACTTATCAGACCTCTTGAAGAAAGAAATATTCCGTTTACAATGACATTCGGTAACCATGACGGAGAAGCTGCGCTCAAAAAGCCTGAACAGTTTGAAATATATAAGCAATCACCGATGTTTGTATATGCCGATGCCGCATCAGACGGTGATAATGCAACATTCTGTCTGAGCATTGAAGATAAATTTCTTATTTATCTTTTTGATACACATTCAAGAGCCAAAGAAGGCGGATACAGCGGTGTAAAACAAAAGCAGATTGATTGGTACCGAAGCATAAGAGATTCATTCAAAACACCTCTCCCCTCACTTGTTTTTCAGCATATCCCCACGCCTGAGTATTTTGATGTAATAAAAAAAGTCAGACGTTTCACAAAAGGTGCTGTAAGAGCATACGGTGACCACAAAAACAAGTTTTATACCCTTGACCCCTATAACTGCGGTCTGCGTGATTTTATGAAAGAATCACCCGCCGCACCTTTTACAAATATCGGTCAGACAGATGCATTTCTTGAAAAAGGCGAAGTTCTCGGTCTGTATGTAGGTCACGACCATATAAACAGCTTTGTTTCAAACTACAAAGGTCTTGACCTCGGATATACTCAGGGTGCAGGCTTTAATGTTTACGGCCCCGGTTATGACAGAGGCGTTCGTATATTCAATATTGATGAAAACGGCACATACGAAACCAAAACGGTTACATTCGGTGAACTTTGCGGCAAAAAAGTTAAGAATCCCGCAAAATTCATTATGTATTCATATGCACCGACAAGTGTTTCTCAGGTAACAACAGCCGCAAAAGAAATCGCAATTATCGCAGGTGTTACGGCAGGTATTATCGGAATTGCAAAATTGATTGCAAAGAGAAAAAAATAAACAAAAACCTCGGATTTCTCCGAGGTTTTATTTTTATTCAACTGCCTTAAAATATCTGATAAAGCTCGAACCGTCTGAAACACTTTCGTTTGCAAAACAAAGACCTGCATTCATAAGTAAAGCACCTGAATATACTTCATCAGTTTCTTCATCAATATAATACTTATCGGGGTCAAGACCTTTGAGCTTAATGAAAAGTGCCGTATCGGCGGGTCTGCTGATAACAACGCAGGTAAGAAGAACTTCGTTCTTATCTTCCGATACAAACTGCCATGCAGCTCTGTTGTTGTTTTCAAAGGGGCTTATAAGTCTGTAAAGATCACCGAAATGAATAACATCATAATATTTATGATATTCCTTTACCAGACGTTTTACAATTCTCTTTTCTTCATCGGTAAATTTGTTAGGGTCAAGTTCATAGCCGAATGAACCCCAGAGTGCAACGTTACCCTTTGTATCATAACCTGCTCTGCGGCTTGCAGAAACATGAGCACCCATAGTTGATGCTGGATAGCACATTGATGTACCGAACTGAATTGTAAGGCGTTCAAGAGGATCGGTGTTGTCACTTGTCCAGATCTGCGGTGAATAATAAAGCATACCGGGATCAAAACGTCCGCCGCCGCCCGAACAGTTTTCAATAAGCATATCGGGGAAAGCTTTGGTGAGTCTGTCCATAACATCGTATGTACCGAGAACAAAACGGTGGAACACTTCTTTCTGTTTATCCGAAGAAAGCAAAGCAGAACCAACCTCGGTAAGATTACGGTTGAAGTCCCATTTAAGATAATCTATTTTACATGTTGAAAGAACTTTAAACATTTCGCCGAAAACATAATCACGAACATCCTGTCTTGAATAGTCAAGAACATACTGATAGCGAGCAATTGATTTTTCTCTGCCGGGAAC
>JAXJVE010000340.1:0-1804 GCA_036308705.1 Acutalibacteraceae bacterium | reverse complement strand
GCATCGGGTGTTGAAACAACAACTGCTCTGTCTGCGGCAGATGCGGCAAGAATGAATCCTCTGTCAATTCCCGCGGGAGAATCGAGCAGAATATAATCATAATCTTCTGAAAAAGAACTAAAAGTTTTTGCGGTTGCTTCGGGAGTGAAATCATCGCTGAAATTACGGGGTGCGGCAAGCAAATCAATATTGCCCTTGATAACGGCTTGCTCGGGAGTGCATCTGCCGAGCAGAAGGTCGCCCCAGTCAAAAACCACTTTTTCAGAAACATCAAACATAATATCAAGCGAGCGAAGACCGATATCGCAGTCTATCGCAAGAACTTTTTTGCCAAGTGAGGTAAGAGCACGGCTTACACCCGCCGTAAACGACGATTTGCCTGAGCCTCCCTTACCGGAAGCAACAAGAATTATCTCTGCCATAGTTTGCCTGCTCCTTTCATTACGGGATAAGAACGTTTTCGGGCTGATAGTGGTCAAGCTCATCGCTCTGACCGTAGTAATATTCAACGATATCTGCAACAACGGGTGCAACAAAAGCACCTGAAGTCATACCTTCGCCTACAACGGCAACTGCAATTTCGGGGCTTTCGTACGGAGCAAAAGCAATGAGGAAGCCGTTGTTTATCTTAACCGAAGAGCCGCCGAGGTTACGGTATTCCTGAGAAGTACCTGTTTTTGCGGCAACCTGAACGGGAAGATGCTTGAAATATTCTTTACAGTAGCCTGTTGTACCAACCTCAAGCATACCGCGTCTGACAGTATCGAGAGTCTGAGCCGAAACGCCTGTTTTTGCAACGATTTCGGGCTTATAATCAACAACAGTTTCTGAGTAATCGTAGCTTTTTATACTTTTAACAAAATGAGTTTTATATCTTGTGCCGCCGTTTGCGATTGTGGCACAGTAGTTTGCAAGCTGAATCGGTGAAAAAAGATTGCCCGCCTGACCGATTGCCGACTGTACGGTGTAACCGGGGAGCCATTTCTGATTAAGTGAAGCTCTGTATTCGGGGCTGTCAAGCACGCCCGATGCTTCGCCGAGTTCACAGCCTGTTTTTGAACCAAGACCGAAAAGAGTACGGTATTCGTTCATCTTTTCAATGCCGAGATTCTTGCCGACCTCATAAAAATATGTGTTACAGGATTCATCGATTGCGTTAACAACATTGACGTGCCTTGTTGCGTGACCCTGTTCGCACTTGAAGTGCTGACCGAGATATTCATAAGAACCGCTGCAGTAAACGGTTGTTTCTTCAGTTATAAGACCCTCTTCAAGGGCGGCAATTGCAACCGAAGGCTTCATTGTTGAGCCTGTTGCATAGGTTGAGAGCAAAGCTCTGTTCCACAGCGGTGAACCCGAAGCCTTGTTGAGCTCGGCAACGTTTTCGCTGTAGGTTGAAATATCGTAGCTGGGATAGGTTGCACAGGCAAGAATTGAGCCGTCTTTAACATTGATAACAACAACCGCACCCGCATCTTCAACTATATTACCCTTTTTGCCCGCATAATTGAGCAATGCATTACGCAGACCGTCCTGAGCAACTTTTTGCATCCCCGAATCAATTGTAAGCACAACGGTGTTGCCCTGAACGGGTTCGAGAGTTACTTCGGTTGTTTTGTTGCCGTTATCGTCGGTATAGATTGTTGCTTCGCCGTCTTTTCCCTTAAGGAATTTTTCCATGGCAAGCTCAATACCGCTTTTGCCGATATAATCGGTAATTTTATAGCCGTCGCTCTTTTTTTCTTTGTATTCATCGGCATCAATCGCACCGATTCTGCCGAGAATATGGGGAGCGAGCGTGCCG
>JAXJVE010000339.1:0-8788 GCA_036308705.1 Acutalibacteraceae bacterium | reverse complement strand
TTATACAATAGTTGCCGAAGCCTGTATTCCAGTTGTCATCGTTATATGCGGTAACAACAACGCCGTCTGCAGCGGCATATATATTTGTATTTTTGGAAATGTTTGTTCCGTCATCATAAAGAGCGATATCAACACCGCCGTGAGATTCACCGTTTGAATAATAGGGATAGCCTGCGGTTACGATTGCTCTTTTGTCTGCGGGCCATATCATAAAGTCTGTTTTCTTTGACTTTTTGGTTGTTTCGGGAGCTTTTGTGGTCTTGGGAGCCTTTGTGGTTTCGGGAGCCTTTGTGGTTTCGGGCTGAGTTGTTTTTGCTTGAGTTGTTTTTTCTGTTGTTTCAGCCTGAGTTGTTGTTTCGGTTGAAGCTGCAGAAACCTCTTCGGTCTGAGGCTGAGTTGTTGATTCTGCTGCAATTTCTGTATATGTTTCTGATTCTGTTACTGTTTCTTTTGTTTCAATTACCGATGCGGCTGCCTGTTTGCTGAGCTCTGTTACCTGTACTTCTGCAGCTGAGGTGGGTGCGGGGAGAATATATCCGCAAAGACCTATCACAACAGAGAGAACAAGGGGAAGAATTCTGTTCATTCAAGTACCTGCCTTTTTCGTAATCACTGTATTTAAACTGTTTTTTGTTTTTTCGCAATCCTGAAGATTTTACCACAAATGAACAGATTTTTCAATAGTTAATTTTTATTATGATTATTAAGAAAAAAGCGGTGTTTTTAACCAAAACATATAAAGATTTTTCACTTTTCCACGCCGTAAGCTTCAATCATTGCGGAATATTCAGCTTCGGATATCGCAACAACAGAGCCGTGACGGGGTCTGAGATGATTCATTGAATATGTTGATCTCTGTACCTGTCTGAAGGTTTTGAAATCCCTTGTCATCTGTGCAAAGAAAGTGCCGGTGCTGTATTCATCCATAATCATCATATAGGCATCGGTACCTGTTATGCGGTACATTGAACTGCCTTCAACTCCGAACCAGTTGAGCGAACAGATTGTATAATCGGTGTTATACGGACCTGTAAGATTCTTTGATTTTACATAGGCGATTTTCTGGGTAATATCCTCTTTGAAATAGAGATAATAATATCCGTCTTTTTCATTGTAGATTATATCGCCGTCAATACACTGAACGTTTCTTGTTCCGCCGTTTTCGTCGGGCTCATTCCATCTGCCGTAGAGAATCTGAGGCTGAGTTTCAAATGTTTTGAAGTCCTTGGTGTAAGCATAGTAATGGCCTGCGGTATCGTTTTTGGCAGTTGAATTTGCCCAGTATACCATATACATACCCTTGTTTTCATCCCATATTGCCTGAGGTGCCCAGGCTCTTGTTGTTGTTTCAAAGCCTTCAAACTGACGGATATCAATAACCGTTTCATCAATCCAGTTCACAAGGTCGTATGACTTCCAGGTGATGAGGGCGTGGTTTGAAGTCCAGCCTTCAAGAGCGTTCATATCGGTTGCGATGATGAAATAACAGTCCTTGCCGTTTTCGTCAACACCCTTGAGAATATAAGGGTCACGCACACAGCCCGTGCCGAGAGTCTGCTTTATAACGGGGTTGTTGCCGCCCAGAGCCTTGAAGTTGTATCCGTCTGTCCTTACGGCACAATGAAGAGTCTGCTCGTCAACTTCGTTGCCTACAAAGTAGCAGAAGAGATATGCACCTTCCGTGCTGACGGCAGGGTAGGCGTAGTTGTTGAAAATATAGTTGAAAAGATAATAGGGAATCATAAAAAACGCAACGATTATTCTTGTGAATGCCATCCAGGTCATATATTTTTACCTCCGATAATTTTGCCCGCATTTATGAGTGCCTCTGCCGAGAAAGAGGGGATTCTGCCGAGGTGGTCGGGGCCGATGTTGAGCAGATAGTTTATGCCGAGGGAGTTGAGTCTTGATTTTCTTTCGGCAATTTCTTCGGGTGTAATCCAGTTCTGGTCATAGTATTTATAACCCCACGAGCTGTTGAGTGTGCCTGCGGTTTCATAAAGACCGTAGGGCGAATATTTGAAACCGTCGATGCTGTTGGGGTCGGTGTTTTCTTCGGGTTTGAGCTCGGTGGGGTATTCGTTATCGCCGAGCGACACGTAGTCATAGGCACCGTTGCCGATTCTTGAATTGATAAGGCAGTCGGGCTGATATTCCTTGACAAGTGAATTCAGCTCAAGGCTCTGCTCCTTTGTGATTGTATGGGGCACATCAAACCAGATAAGGCACAAATCTCCGTAGCCCGTGAGAATTTCTTTGACCTGAGGTTTGATTTTTTCTTCAAAGCAGATTGAAAAATCTTTTTTGCTTCTGTCGGGGAAATCCCAGTTGTTATCCCACGATGAGCCTGAGCAGCCCGTAAGGTTTGTGTATCCTCCGCCGTGCGGGTGCTTCCAGTCAAGCTCCTGAGAATAATAAAGCCCGAATTTAAGCCCGTATTTATAGCAGGCTTCCGCAAGCTCGGCTGTAACATCTCTGCCAAACGGAGTGGAGTCAACGATGTTGAACGGGTCTGCCTTTGATTTGAACATCGCAAAGCCGTCGTGATGCTTTGAGGTGAAAACAAAATATTTCATTCCGCAGTCACGGGCAAGGCGTATCCATTCATCGGCATTGAAGCATATCGGGTTAAAGATTTTGGCGATCTGAGCATATTCATCATTCGGAATTGCGAGCCAGCTCTGAATCCATTCCGCATAGTCACGCACTCTTCTGCCTTTGTATTCACCGCCCAGAACGGAATATAACCCCCAGTGAGCCATCATACCGTATTGAGCTTCTTTGAACCATTTTCTGTTATCCATGAGTTTTTTCTCCGTTTCGATTTATGGGCTTATTATATAATAAAATTTCAAAATCCTCAACCATAAATTGAACTTAACAAAATAATATGTTATATTATTCATATATTTTTTCAGAGGTAATGAAAATGAACGAACTCAGCACCCTTTTTCTCGGCATAAAAAACGGCGATACCGTTATTCTTGAAAAGAATAAAATCTATGATGTCCGTCAGGATGATTCCTTTGAATTCGAGGGATATTACTGCACAAACACCGCCAAAATCCACGAAAATCCCAATGGACTCAGGCGTGTTGCGGTTTTTCTTAAGGATAAGAAAGATATCGTTATCGACGGCAACGGAGCAACTCTGCTTGTTCACGGCAAAATGACTCCGCTTCTTTTTGACAGATGCGAAAACATAACGGTGAAGAATCTTACCGTTGACTACGCAAGACCCACAATGTCCGAGCTTACGGTCATTTCAAACAACAACGGTGTCTGCGATATCAGAATCAATAAGGACTGCCTTTACCGTATTGACGGCAACGAGATTATATGGCTCGGCGAAAACGGAAAAGACGGCAGACCCTATTGGGAGGACAGCCATATCGGCAACCGCAGATACAACAAAATTTATAACCCCGAAACTCAGCTCAGCCGTGATTTCAGGCGTGATGATTTTGCGTTTGAGAAGATTGAAAAGCTTGGCGAAGATACTCTGAGGGTATATTTCAGAAAGAAGGATGTTGATTTTGCTCAGGGCGAGGTTGTGCAGACGAGGAATGTTATCCGTGACCAGACGGGTGCACTTTTCAACCGATGCAAAAACCTTGTTTTTGAGAATTTACGCATAAAATTTATGCACGGTTTGGGTATGGTTTCGCAGTTTTGCGAGAATGTTGCCTACCGTAACTGCGACCTTACTCCCGCTGAGGGAAGAACAATCACAAGCACCGCCGATTTCTTTCAGTTTTCGGGCTGTAAGGGTAAAATTACCGTTGAAAACTGCAGGGCAACGGGTGCACACGATGACTATATAAACGTTCACGGCACACATCTGCGTATAGTTGAAAAGCATAACGAAAGATGCATCACCGTTCGTTTTATGCACGCAGAAAGCTGGGGATTTCAGGCGTTTGAGGTCGGCGATGAGCTTGAATTCATAAAGTGGGATACGCTGATTCCCTATGAAAAAACAAAGGTTACTGCATTTGAAAAGCTCAGCGATACCGATATAAAACTGACTCTCGACAGGGATTTGCCCGAATTTGAAATTGATAAGGATGTTGTTGAAAACGCAACCTGGACTCCCGATTTATATGTCAGAAACTGCGATTTCGGGCCGACAAGCGGAAGGGGTATCCTCTGCACAACAAGAGGAGAGGTTATTATTGAAAACAACAGTTTCCGCAACCTATGTGGGCCTGCACTTCTGCTTGAAGATGACTGCAACTTCTGGTATGAATCGGGCTACACAAATGAAGTTATCTTCCGCAACAACCGTGTAACTCAGTGCGAATACGCCGAAATGTGGGAGAATTCGCCCGTAATCCGCTATACGCCCAAGGTTATGGATGAAAACTCAGCCGAATTTGTTCACGGAAAGCTGACCGTTACGGGCAACACCTTTGAAAAGCCCAAAAACGGCACTCATTATTTTTGCCTTGAATATCTGCGTGAGGCCGAATTTTCGGGCAACAAATTCGATGCACCGTATAAATTTGCGGTAAAATGCGTGGGCAATATAACAGATAAAAATAACATTTGTTGACATTGATAAAAACAAACTATATAATTTAACTGTAATAAATATAAAGGGGAAACACAATGGAACAGTTTGCAAAGCGTTTTAAAATTGAATGTTCGCCCGTTGCGGCTCAAAAACAGACAATCGTAAGAGGCGGAACAAGGCTTACGGTTATAACTCCCTGTATGCTCAGAGTTGAAAATCAGGCAGAGGGAAAATTCTGCGATGAACCCACTCAGAGCGTATGGTTCAGAGATTTTTGCAAAACAGATTTTGAAGTTAGCGAAAACAAGGGCAATATTGAAATCAAAACCTCAAAGGCAACCTTCGTTTATTCGCTCAGGAGCAAAAAAATGCTCAGAATTCTGCTCGCAGACGGCAGAAAAGTAACCAACTACAAAGCGGGCAACCTCAAGGGTACCTGCCGTACCCTTGATATAACTGCGGGCATTATTACCCTCAATGACGGCGTATGTTCAAGGGGCGGTGTGGCTGTGCTTGATGACGGCAAAACCCTTGCCATAAAGCCCGACGGCTCGATTCTTCCCCGTGAAAACAGCGAGAGCGATAAATATTATTTTGCATACGGCAACGATTATATCGGTGCAACAACAGATCTCTATAAACTTACGGGCAAAGTGCCTCTTATTCCGAGATACGCTCTTTCAAACTGGTGGAGCAGATACAAGGCATATTCTCAGCAGGAATACCTCGACCTTATGGACAGATTCAAGGATGAGGAAATCCCCATCACCGTTGCAACGGTTGATATGGACTGGCATTGGGTTGATATCAAATCAAAATTCGGCAAGGATGCCCACAAGGTAACAAAACATCTCAACTTTATGGAGTATGTTTACGATGTATGGTCTGTGGGCTGGACAGGTTACAGCTTCAATACAGACCTTTTCCCCGACCCCGACGGCTTTATAAAGAAGCTCAAGGACGATAAATACCACGTTACTTTCAACATTCATCCTTCAATGGGTGTGCGTTGGTTTGAAGATCAGTATGAAGATATGTGCAAGGCAATGGGTCAGAATCCCGCAGAGAAAAAGCCCGTTGCGTTTGATATAACCGATAAAAAATTCACCGAGAAATATTTTGATATTCTTCACCGTCCGTTTGAAGAAAAGGGCGTTGACTTCTGGTGGATTGACTGGCAGCAGGGCACAAATACCGCAGTAAAGGGTCTTGACCCCCTGTGGGCACTCAACCATTACCACTTCCTTGATAATGCCAAGGATAACCACAGACCGCTCATTCTTTCTCGCTTCTGCGGTGCGGGCAGTCAGAGATATCCCCTCGGCTTCAGCGGTGACACAACCCAGACCTGGAAGAGCCTTGATTTCCAGCCCGGATTTACCGCAACCGCATCAAATATCGCATATCCCTGGTGGAGCCACGATATCGGCGGACACTGTATGGGCAAAAAGGATGATGAGCTCTATCTCCGCTGGGTACAGCTCGGTATTTTCAGCCCCGTTATGCGACTTCATTCAACAAATAATGAATTTGCGGGCAAAGAGCCGTGGAATTACAGCGGCCCCGTTGAGCGCATAGCAAAGGATGCTCTCCGCCTTCGTCACAAGCTTCTGCCCTATATTTACACAATGAATTACCGCACACATACCGAGTGCAGAGCAATCTGTGAGCCGATGTATTATGCATATCCCGAAGACGAAAATTCATATAACTGCAAAAACGAATTTTTCTTCGGTACAGAACTTATCGTTGCTCCCATAACAGAACACACCTCTCTCAGAACCAACCTTGCGGGCGTAAACGTATGGATTCCCGAGGGCAGATATACCGATATTTTCACGGGCAGAATTTATAAAGGCAACAAATTCGTGAAGATGTTCAGGGATATCGAAACAATTCCCGTTCTTGCAAAAGAGGGTGCGATAATCCCGATGAGCGTCAACGACAGAATAAACGACTGTTCAAACCCCAAGGAGCTTGAACTCTGGGTTTACAGGGGCAACAACACCTTCACTCTTTATGAAGATGACGGCGATACTCTTTCATATCAGAACGGCGAATACCTCAAAACCGCATTCACCGTTGCCGAAAGCTCAAACAAAGTTACCTTCTCAATTTCAAAGGCAGAGGGCGATGCATCCGTTGTGCCCGAAGAAAGAACATATACCGTTAAATTCAAGGATATCGTCAGCGGAAATGTTACCGTAAACGGTGCGGATGCCGTTGTGAATAACTGCGGCACTCTTGAAGTAACTTTCACCGCAAAGGCAGATGCAACGGTTGAAATCACGCTTGAAAACTGCGATTATCTCAGAAACGGCGAGATGAAGCCGATGCTCACAAACGTTATTTCAAAATTCCAGATGTCAACCGATAAAAAGGGAATGGTTTATAATTCATTCATTCAGAATAAAAAATCAGTTCCTAACGTTGCAAAGTGCTTCAAAGAGCCGATTGAAGAAATTATGAATCTTCACAGATAATAAGGAGAATTATTATGGACGAAATGAATATTCAGACTATACCCGATATTCCCGAAAACGCACTGCCTCCCGAACCTGAATATATTATTAAAAAGAAATTCTGCTTTGCGACCATTCCTGCGATGATCACAATGCTTACAACCTTTTTTATGGTAGGATATAATATATTTGTCGGAATTTATTTAGGAATAAATTTCACCTCAACTAACGAGTGGATTTTCGTTGAGCAGGGAATATTATACGGAATACAGTTTGTTGCCGTGTTCCTGCTGTGCATACTTATGTTTGCAAAGCTGAATAAACCGTTTTTGTGTGTACCGTTGCTTGTTACAGCTTTGACCTATGCGGTTCATTTATTCAGCCTGATTGCAGTATATGATAGGAATGGGTTTATTATATCCTTTAGGAATTACTTGTTATATAGATATCCGAGCCATATGACAATCAGAATTTCGTATTGGATATTCCTTGCGGTAATGATTTTCAGCTTTGTTTTTGCCGCTGTTTATGTGATTCTCGCTTCAATCGAAAAGACAAACGGCAAAGTCAGAAAATTATGGCTTATTCCTGCTGTTGTTTCCGTACTTTCTCTTGTTATGTACATTGTTTATGAAATTGTCTATGTTTCATTTTTTGCTGTTAAAACAGATTACAATTCCCAAGCAGCGATTATGTCGTCTGTTATAGGTGCGTTGATGAACCTTGTTGTTTATATTCCTCAGACTGTTACGGTTATTCTGCTCTGCAAATGGATATCAAATCCGTTTAAAAAGGTGCTGAAAAAGGCTCCAAAAGCCCCTGCACCTCAGCCTGTAATGTATGTGCCCGTACCTCAGCCCGTACAGACCATACCCGTACCCCATGCACCCGTGCCCGATAATCAGGCAACAGAGCAGAAAAACAACATTGAGCTTATAAAACAGTATAAAGATCTTCTCGATATGGGTGCTATCACTCAGGAAGAATACGAAGAAAAGAAAAAAGATCTGCTGACAAAATAATGTCGATTTCAACATCTCAGGGGCGATCTTTGACCGCCCGAAAGATAAAAAACAAGGAGAATTATTATGGACGAAACAATGAACATTCAGACCGTACCCGATATCCCCGAAAACGCACTTCCTCCCGAACCCGAATATATTATTAAAAAGAAATTCTGCATTGCAACCATTCCCGGAATTTTGTTGGTATGCATGTTTATATTCTCTTTAATTGCGGGGATTGCAGCCTTGATTTCTAATATCGCAATAGGAAACAGCGATATTATATTGAACAACATTTCCAATCTTATTTATTATGTAATCCAGACAGTTGCAACGATTTTTATGTGTGTGCTTATGTTTGCAAAGGTAAATAAACCTTTGATGAGCATACCCTTGTTTGTTGCAGTTTTCGGAGAAATTATCAATCTGTTGTATAGCGTGATTTCGGTATACAGTCCCGAAAAATTTGAAAACGAATTCCATACGAAAATCGGCGGTTTTGATTACAGCCATTACTCATATTCTGATTATATGACCATCAGAATTATTTATTGGATTTCTATAGTATCGTTTATTCTTGTTTTGATTGCTGCTGCGGTCTATATGATTGTTGCCAAAAAAGAAAAGGCAAAAAAATTATGGTTTGTTCCAAGCATATTTATGGCAATTTTTATCGCTTCGTTTATTGCTTGGGTTGTTGCTCAGATAGTACTTTTTGAAGTTGGCTTATGCAGTAACGGTGATTGGACGACTTTAATACTTGATGTTACGATTTGGGTAACAGAATTTTTTATGCTGTATTTACC
>JAXJVE010000338.1:0-9149 GCA_036308705.1 Acutalibacteraceae bacterium | reverse complement strand
TCGAAGAGGTAACAACCGCACCTTCGCAAACGGAAGAATATCAGTTCATTGTTATCCCTGACGATGAATCAACAACTCTTTCAATTCCGACTGTTGAGATAACGGGGAACACCTCGGCTGTGCGTGACGAAACGTCAACAAAACGCCCCTCTGCAGCCTCAACAACAAATACCGCAAAAACAACCGATACCACATCGGTTACTTCAACAACAAAACGCACCACCACAACAATACCGACCACTACCCGAAGACAGACCACAACAAAACCCACAACAACAAAGCCCACTACAACCACAAGACCCACAACCACAAAACCGACCACAACCGAACCCACAACGGAAGAAGAAACAACAACCGTACCTACCACAACTCAGCCAACCACAACTGAGCCGACAACCACTCAGCCCACCACAACCGAGCCGACCACTCAGGCTCCCGCAACGGTGAACGTTGAGGTTGTTGATATGGATGAAAACGTTGTTGCAACGTTCAGCTTCACCGTTGAGGCGGATACGGAGATGACGTGGGAATATCTTGTTACTCAGATAAAGAGCAAAGGCTATGAGCCCAAAGCGGGTATTTACGGCGACGCCGTAGGTGCCGTTGCCCAATCAGGCAGAAACTACAACATAACAGCTGAATTATAACAAGGAGGCATTTTTATGAAAAAAGTATTATCGATATTTCTTGCATTCATAATGACTTTCGGCGTTGCTGCAATCGGTACAGTCGGATTGCCGCACTCCCACGCCGAAGCTCAGATACTTACGGAAAACAACTTTGTTTATGAAATTGTTAATAACAACGCAGTTATTACCGATTACACGGATAAGCAGTCAACCGATGAAATCGTTATCCCCGATACCCTCGGCGGTTATCCCGTAACAACGCTTGCCGCCGAATCGTTCAAAGGCTGTCAATGTACGGCAATTTCAATCCCCGCATCTGTAACCGATATTAAGTTTAAAGCGTTTGCTTATGATATGCCCAATCTTGAAAGATACACAGTTTCAGCCGATAACACAGTATATTCATCGGATGAAAGCGGTATTCTGTACCGTGCAAGAGAAACAGGCTTATATAAAGATCTTTTTGCATACCCCAAAAACGCACCCGCAGAATCACTTGACCTGACGGTAGTGGGAATATGTCCGTTTGCGTTCACGGGAGTTCAGAATCTTAAAAGCATCACCCTGACTTCCGTTACAAAACAATCGAGCTACGGTATTAAAAAATATGCATTTTATAAAGCATCAAGCCTTGAAAACGTTACTATGAATGATTACATAGGCGAAATCGGCGACTATGCTTTTGCATCCTGCCCGTCGCTTGAATCGGTCACTCTTACCGATACCGTAGAAAATCTTGGTTGGGAAATTTTTGCAGATACCCCCTTTATTAACAATACAAATAATTATGATAACGACGGTGTTCTTTATCTCAATTATAACCTTATTGCAACCCAGCCTTTCGGCGATAAGGAAAGTTATAATATTCTTCCCGGCACAGAAGCCGTTGCAGGCGGTGCGTTTGAATGGAATTCGCTCAAGAAAGTTTATTTGCCTTCATCCGTTGAACATATTGAGTCTAATCCCTTTGCAAAATGCCCGAATCTCGAAACATTCACTTACCATTCAGAAGGAATTTTTAAAATTGATAAATACGGTGTGCTTTTCAGCGACGATGCATTAATCGCTTATCCTAACGGCATATACCGAAGCTGTTATTATGTTGAACCCATTGTAAACCGTCATTCAATTATACCCTATGCATTCTATCTCAGCCCCATAAAGAACATCTATATCCCTTCATACGATTATTCATATAAATACTTGGGCTATTGTTCTTTAGGCAACGTAACCGATATACATTTTATGGGTGATGAAACCGCTTGGAACAATATGCGTTATGTTAAAGAACGCTTTGAACCTGCAATAACCGCAGAGTATAATGCAACAATGCATTTTAATCCTGTTGGCGAAAGCGGTCACGATATAGTTTCTGATAACGGAATTCAATCAGTATGTTCATGCGGTTATACCGCCAAGCACGATTCCGCAAGCGGTAACAGTACTGCCGACGGCTTTGTTTATGAGATTGTAAACAAAAAAATGGTTATCAAAGGCTATAAATACAAAGATTCAACTTCAGCTATTGTTATTCCTGAATCAATTAACGGCTATCCCGTAACAAGAATTGAACGAGGCGCATTCAAAGACTGTATGTTCACTTCGGTTCATATTCCTGCAAACGTTACCGAAATCGACCCCCAAGCGTTTGCCTATGCACTCAACAACCAGTCTTTCACCGTTGCATCTGGCAACATAAATTTCAAGGCGATTGACGGCGTACTTTTCAAAAACGGTTCTGTAACGGCTTTGTTTGCCTATCCGCAGAACACACCCGCAACAGAGTATCAGCAGCCTGCCCAACCCATTGAAATTCTTCCATATGCTTTTTACGGAAGCAAAAATCTGAAAACTCTTGATTCGTGGAAGTCAGTTACCGTTCAGGACTGTGCATTTATGAATTCAAGCATTGAATCGTTCAAAAATTCTGATTTAAAGCATATCGAAAGCGGTGCATTCAAAAATTCAAAACTTAACGAATTCTCGGTAACTTCAACTCCTGAATTCTTCGGTTACAACGTTTTTGAAGGCACACCTTTCCTTCAGAATGCGATTTATGATGAAGACGGTGCTTTTTATCACGGCAATATTCTTGTATCAACTCAGAAAGAAGCCGATAAAACTTACTATAAAATTAAAGACGGAACAACCGTTATTGCGGGCGGTGCATTGCTTTGGAAAAGCCTTGAAGAGGTTTATATCCCCGCAAGCGTTGAAACAGTCAACGGCTCCGCATTCACCCACGCAACGAGCCTCAAAACCTTCACTCTGGACAGCAACAACAAGCATTTCGGCATTTATGACGGCATTGCACTTTATGATATTGACAGAACAAAGCTTATTGCGCTTCCTCCTGCCGTTGAAATTGTTTGTTACGGTATTCCCAACGGCGTTAACGAAATCGGCGCATTCGCATTCAATAACGTTAAGAGAATCTGTTGTGTTCACGTTCCGTCATCCGTTAAAGTTGTTGGCGAGTTTGCATTTGGTGCAAATGAATTCAATCATGTTCGCGAAGTTAAATATCAAGGATTGGAAATTAATTGGAATGTGATTGAATTCAAACAGTCAGGCTTGGCTATGTCAGACGCAGTTACTTCTCTTACAAAAGTTTTCAATGTTCCTCTTGAAGGCCATGCAAACATAAATATCAAAACATCAACTGAAGGCTCAACAGTTTGCACAAAAGTAACGATTACAACTTATACCTGTGCCTGCGGCTGTGTATGGAGTTTTTCAACAACTCCTAAAGGTCACGTTCCCGAAGATGAATACAAGGTTACCAGTTCACCTACCTGTACAAGTACAGGCAAAAAGGTTCGTTACTGTACCGTATGCGGAAACGTTGCTGTTTCACAGACTATCCCTGCACTCGGCCACGATGACGAACTGATTGAACATATCGAGCCCACTTGTGAAAAGAACGGCGAAAAAACTTATAAATGCAAACGCTGTAACAAAAAAAGAACAGAGGTTGCCGGAACGGCGCTCGGCCATGTCAACTCGGGCGAAACGGTAAAAATCGACCCCACCTGCACCGAAGACGGCGGTCTGTATTATCTTTGCGGCAGATGTAACCAGCCGATTTTGGATGAATATGTTGAAATTTATCCCGCAACGGGTCATACACCCGGCGAGTGGAAATGCACTCAGGAGCCTACCTGCGTACAGCAGCAGATTGACACTCTCTTCTGCTCGGTCTGTACTCAGGGAATTGAAACCAGAACGGGCGATTACGGTACTCATTTATATGAAGAGGAATTCTATTATGAGGAATGCACCTACAGATACTATGAAGTCGGCTGTATTTACTGCGATGACTATTATTACGAATATATCGAAGCACCCGATGATGCAATCTTCGGCGAAGACGAAAGCGGCCTCGGTCATATAGTTGAAGAAGTGATAACAGAGCCGACCTGCAACAAACCAGGTCAAAAATATAACAGATGTACCGTCTGCGGTGAAACGATAGGAGAGGTTACGGAATTATCGGAAGCCCTCGGTCATAAGTGGGTAGAAACAAACTACTGGGAGCCAACCTGCTATGAAGAAGGCTATATATATTATCGTTGTTCGGTCTGCAGAAATGGTAAATATGAAGATCTCCCCATGATTCCGCACACCTTTGATAAATTGGAATATGTAGACGGCAATATCTTCTCGGGCGAGTGCACATGTTGCGGAGATGTTTTTGAAAATATTGAAGTTAAACTCACACTTGACAGACCCCAATTAACGCTTTCCAACAAGGAAACACAAACTCTTAATGCAACCGTAACGGAACATATAACCGATGATATCGTGTTCACCTCATCAGACAGCAGCGTTGCTTCTGTTGATGCTGACGGTGTAATAACCGCAAATGCTCCGGGTTATGCTGTTATTACCGCAACAATTAACGGCACGGAAATATCAGCTCAGTGTGAGGTAAGAGTTAATCCGAGAAGATTCCGCGTTGAATGGAATGTTGACGGTAAATTATATTACTGCGACTACATCAGAGAGGGTTCAGCGATTGAAATTCTCGAAGCACCCGAAAAAGCAGGATATGTGTTTGCGGGCTGGACACCCGAAGTGCCCGAAACAATGCCTTCAAATGATCTTACTTTCACAGCGGTTTACTATATTGTTTCTCAGTCGACTGATTACGATGTATCCGCAACATATCTGCCCGCCTGTTATAATGAACAGGTTACCCTTGACGTTGACCTGATTAAGGGCGAAAGAGAACCCGGCGGCGTGTATATGGTAGAGGGTGAATACTATAAGCAGGTCGGCCTCTATAACATCAAAACAGTCAATGAAAACGGCGAAGTTATTCAGCCGAACGAGGGCTATAAAGTAACAATCAGGCTTGCCATTCCCGAAGCGTATAAGAGCAATAAGACCTTTATGGTTTATCACCGTTTCACGGGTGGCGGCAGAGAGCAACTTTCAACCGAAAACGGAACTCTCAGAGTTGAAAACGGCTATCTTGTATTTGATGTAACTCAGTTCAGCGAGTTTGAAGTGTTCATACCGAGTGCATATATAAAAATAACTCAGCTTCCCGATACAACGGTTTATTACTATAACACCGCCAAGGAACTTGATTTATCGGGCATCAGAATCAGATACACAAAGGCCGACGGTTCAACAAAAACCCTGACAGATTCTTCCGCACTCATCGTTACGGGCTTTGATGGCTCAAAGGTCGGCAAGCAGACCGTAACCGTAAAATACGGTCAGTACAGCGATACTTTTGAAGTTACCGTCAAATATAACTGGTGGCAGTGGATAATTTACGTCTTATTCGGTTTCTTTATTAAAAAGTAAATAATCGAAAACCACCCCGAAGTGCACAGAATTTCTGTCCTTTGGGGTGGTTTTTGACAAAAATAAAATAATTATTTTTATAATCACTTTTTTCATAACGGGCTTTCGAATCCACTTGCAAAAAATTAAGGATTACACAAAAGTGTAATCCATTCAAGCCTGTATAATTTTTATTATGCTCGTTGTGTGCTGCTTGTGGGTTTAGTTTGCCACGGATTGTTCCCACGCCCTAAAAACCTTCCCCCGGAAGGTTTTCTTAACGGGCTTTCGAATCCACTTGCAAAAAATTAAGGATTACACAAAAGTGTAATCCTTAATTTGGTGGAAGAGGGTGGATTCGAACCACCGAAGTCGTTGACGGCAGATTTACAGTCTGCTCCCTTTGGCCGCTCGGGAACTCTTCCATATTAAATTGGAGCTGGTGGACGGACTCGAACCCCCGACCTGCTGATTACAAATCAGCTGCTCTACCAACTGAGCTACACCAGCATTTTGCTGTGTTCCGTAGAACGCTCGATTAATATATCACAAAAAAACACATTAGTCAAGCCTTTTTTTGAAATTTTTTAAAATATTTTTTCTTTTGTCTTTTTACATCATTTTACGGAAAATCTTGACTTAATATATATTGATATGATATTATTAATACATTATGAATAAACAGGAGTGATATCTTTGGGTTTCGACAATTTCAGAACCAGTCCGGTTGTTTGGGCGATTGCACTCGGCGTTATCGTTTTTGTTCTCGCTCAGTCAATCTTCTTCCTTGTTAAATCATGGAAAAGAGCTAAAGAACTCGGAATTTCAAGCAAAACATTAAAAAGCACCGCTTTGCAGAGCGCAGTATTCACAGTTGCACCCGCAATCTCAATTCTTGCAACCGTTCTCGTACTTGCAAACGCACTCGGTCTTGTTCTTCCCTGGATAAGACTTACCGTTATCGGTAACCTTGCATACGAAACAACTGCAGCTCAGACTGCTCTTGATTTCTGGGGAACTTCAATCAACAATGCTGTTGATGACCCCGTTCAGTTTGCAACAATCGCATGGGCAATGACTCTCGGCAGTATTGCTCCCCTTCTTCTTGTTCCCTTCCTTTGCAAGAAGCTTCAGAAAAAAGTTGGCGAAGTTGTTAACAAGAACGAAAACACAAAAAAACTCGGCGATGCTATTTCAGCAGCTGCATTCATCGGTATTGTTTTTGCATTTGTTGCCCGTGAAATCAACGGTGTTACACTTGTTAAAGTGTCAGAAACACAGATTGACGCAACAACAGTTGAAGTTGTTAAAAACGTTTCAGGCTCAGCCGGTGCGATGTCAATTCTCGTACTTATCACCGCAATGATTCTCGTTGTATTCTTTGAATCAGTATGCAAAAAGTTCAAACTTGAAAAACTCCAGCCCTTTGCAATGCCTCTTGCAATGTTCGGCGCAATGGGTATGGCTATAGTATTCAACTTTGCATTGAAAGACTTCATTGTTGACCATACCTGGTATGAAATCGGCAGTGAATTTTCACGAAAACTTCAAGAGATAAAATAAAGAAAGGAGAATAGACCATGAAAAAGAATTATATTGATAAAGTTCACACATGGGGAATCCTCTGGGATATCGGAGCGATTTTTGTTCTCCTTTGTGTACCTGTTATTATTTGCTTCAACCTCGGCGTTCTTCCCGATTTTGGTGCACTTAAAACAGTTATGCCCAAGCTTATGGGTCTTTATTGGCTCACCGCTATTGTTGAAGTTATAACCTACGTTCCCCTTCTCGGTGCAGGCGGCACATACCTCAGCTTTGTTACAGGTAACATTTCAAACCTCAAGCTCCCCTGCGGTCTTAAGGCTATGGAAAACGCAAAGGTTCGTGCAAACACAGAAGAAGGCGAAGTTGTTGCAACAATCGCAATCGCTGTTTCAGCTATCGTAACAACAGTTATTCTTGCAGTAGGTGTTGCTGTTTTCGGTTCACTTAACCTTCTTCAGTACCTTACAAGCGGTCCCATTGCACCCGCTTTTGACTACGTTCTTCCCGCACTCTTCGGTGCACTTGCAGCAAGCTATTTTGCTAAACACCTCAAGCTTTGCTTTGCTCCTCTTATTGTTGGCGTTGCAGTTCTTTTCATCGACCCCACAATGGGTGCAGGTACACTTATGTTCATCACAATCGTTGCTGCGGTTGCAGGTGCATTCGTTCTTTACAAAGCTAAAAAATTATAATTAAAAATGTCATTCCGAACACGATAAAATCACTTATTGATGTTCGGAATGACAATTTTTTATATGATGTTTATAAAAAAAGCAGTAAAATACAATTTGTTGTGCAAATTTACACTTGATATTAAGCAGATTTTGGTATAATATATTAAAGGTTAAAATAATTATCATCTCTCTTGAAAGGAGAAATTCAAAATGATTAACTATTCACGCGAAGTACAGGAAATGTGCTGCGTAGCTAAGGGCCCCAACCACGGTCCCGCACCCATCCCCGAAGAAGGCAAGTGGGTTAAGGCTTACGAAATCAAGGATATTTCCGCATTCACACACGGTGTTGGCTGGTGTGCTCCCCAGCAGGGCGCTTGCAAGCTTTCACTCAACGTTAAGAACGGTATCATCGAAGAAGCTCTTGTTGAAACAATCGGTTGCTCGGGTATGACTCACTCAGCTGCTATGGCTGCTGAAATCCTCCCCGGTAAAACAATCCTTGAAGCTCTCAACACAGACCTTGTTTGCGATGCTATCAACACAGCTATGAGAGAACTCTTCCTTCAGATCGTTTACGGTCGTTCACAGTCAGCTTTCTCAGACGACGGTCTTTCAGTTGGTGCAGGTCTTGAAGACCTCGGTAAGGGCCTTCGTTCACAGGTTGGTACAATGTACGGCACAAAAGTTAAGGGCGTTCGTTACCTTGAAATGGCTGAAGGCTATGTTACAAGACTTGCTCTTGATGATGACAATCAGGTTATCGGCTATGAATTCGTTTCACTCGGCAAGATGACAGACTTCATCAAGAAGGGCGACACACCCAACGATGCATACAACAAGGCAATCGGTACTTACGGCAGATTTGCTGATGCTGCTAAGTATATCGATCCCAGAAAAGAATAATTGCAGGAGGTAAGGAATAATGGCATTATTTGAAAGCTACGAAAGACGTATTGACCAGATCAATGCTTGTCTTAAAGAATACGGCATTTCTTCAATCGAAGAATGTAAAGAAATCACTCTTGCAAAAGGCGTCGATTGCGACAAAATAGTAAGAGAAACTCAGCCCATCTGCTTTGAAAACGCTGTTTGGGCATATACAGTAGGTTGTGCTATCGCTATCAAGACAGGTTGCACAAAGGCTGCTGACGCTGCTGCTGCTATCGGTATCGGTCTTCAGTCATTCTGCATCCCCGGTTCAGTTGCTGACAACAGAAAAGTTGGTATCGGTCACGGTAACCTCGGCAAGATGCTCCTTTCAGAAGAAACAGAGTGCTTCTGCTTCCTCGCAGGTCACGAATCATTCGCTGCTGCTGAAGGTGCTATCAAAATTGCTCTTAACGCAAACAAAGTAAGAGTTAAGCCCCTTCGCGTTATCCTTAACGGTCTCGGCAAGGACGCTGCAATGATCATTTCCCGTATCAACGGCTTCACATACGTTCAGACTCAGTTCGATCCCGCAACTGAGGAAGTAACAGTAATCAAGGAGACTCCTTATTCC
>JAXJVE010000337.1:0-2593 GCA_036308705.1 Acutalibacteraceae bacterium | reverse complement strand
GCTCTCGTTCGGTATGGGCGAACGTTCAATGGTTGAAATTGCCCAAAGACTTGACGCGGGCGAGAATGTATCCGATATCCGTGATATAAGAGGCACTTGCTACAGTGTTGATGTACGCGAAACTCCTTATTACGGAACGGAATGTCCGTCGTATGAAAATGTGTGTAATTCAAAAAAAGAATATGCAGTTTCTTGCCGTGTTCAGCAGGATGAACAGGATTTTTTCAGGGGCAGAGCGGTAAGGCAGCGTCACGGAAGCCGTATGCTTGTTCAGAATCAGCCCGCACTTCCGTTATCTCAGGAAGAGCTTGATGCGGTATATGATTTGCCGTTTATGCGTACCTATCATCCGATGTATGAGGCTGAAGGCGGTGTGCCGGGTATTGAAGAAGTGCGTTTTTCAATAGCCCATAACCGAGGATGTTTCGGCGGCTGTAACTTCTGCTCTCTTGCATTCCATCAGGGCAGATATATTACCGCAAGAAGCAAAGAATCAATAGTCAAAGAAGCAAAAATCTTGACTGAACTTCCGGATTTCAAGGGATATATTCACGATATAGGCGGCCCTACCGCCAACTTCCGCCGTCCTTCCTGTGACGGTCAGGAAAAGAGGGGCCTTTGCAAGGGTAAAAAATGCCTTGCACCGACTGTTTGCCCCAATCTCAAATCAAATCACGAAGAGTATCTTGATATTCTGCGTACCGTTCGCACGTTGCCGAAAGTGAAAAAAGTGTTTATCCGTTCAGGTATAAGATATGACTATATGCTTGCGGATAAAAACGATTCGTTCTTCAGAGAACTCGTTGCGAATCACGTAAGCGGTCAGCTTAAGGTCGCTCCCGAGCATTGCTCGGCGGCGGTTCTCGATAAAATGGGTAAACCTCATATTGAGGCATATCTTGAATTTTCAAAAAGATATTTCAGATACACAAAAAAAGAGGGTAAGGAGCAGTATCTTGTGCCTTATCTTATGTCTTCGCATCCGGGAAGCACTCTCAAAGAAGCAGTTGAACTTGCACTTTTTCTCAAGAAAATCGGCATAAGACCCGAGCAGGTTCAGGATTTTTACCCCACCCCGGGAACGGTTTCAACCTGTATGTTCTATACGGGACTTGATCCTTACACAATGAAAGAAGTTTATGTTGCCAAAGACCCTCACGAAAAGGCTATGCAAAGGGCTTTACTGCAATATTTTAACCCCAAAAACACCGATCTCGTGCGTGAGGCTTTGAAAAAAGCGGGCAGACATGACCTTATCGGCTACGGTGACAAGTGTCTGATAATGCCAAAAAAACAGTCTGTAAATCCGAACAGAGAGAGGAGGAATGTTCCGAATGGCAAGAAAAAGAAAATCAAATAAAAAGCTGATTTATGCAATAGCAACTCTCGTTGTTGTGATTGTTGCGGCAATTGCCGCACTGGCATCTTCACAGCCTGAAACCGAAACTCCCGATATACCCGAGGATACAGGCAGTTTTCAGGTGCATTATATTGATGTAGGTCAGGGCGATTGCTCGCTTGTTGTATGTGACGGTCAGACTCTTCTTATTGATGCGGGTGAAAACGGACACGAAACAGAGGTTATCAATTATCTGCGTTCGCTCGGCATCGAAAAGCTTGACTATATTATCGCTACTCATCCTCACTCTGACCATATAGGCGGTCTGCCTGAGGTGATTGAAGAGTTTGGTATGGACAATATCATAATGCCCAGACTCACCAAAGAACAGACTCCCACCACCAAAACATATACAAAAATGCTCGAGGCAATCAAAGGTTCGGGTGCAAAAGTTATTTCTGCAAAACCCGGCTCAAACTATGCTCTCGGAACAGCCGCCGTTGATATTCTCGGCCCCGTCAGTAACAATGCGGAAGATCTTAACAGTATGTCTGTTGTTGCAAAAGTAACTTACGGAGAAAACTCATTCCTGTTTACCGGCGATGCCGAAACAGATGAAGAAAAAGAGATTATTGAATACGGTGCAAATCTTGATGCCGACGTGCTCAAGATGGGTCACCACGGTTCAAACACATCTTCACACAAAGATTTTCTTGCTGAGGTAACACCTGAGATATGTGTTATTATGTGCGGCGAAAATAACGATTACGGTCATCCGCACAAAGAACCGCTTCAACGCCTGAAAAAGTATACGGATGAAGTTTACAGAACCGATATATGCGGCAGTATTGTTATTTCAAGTGACGGAGAAAATCTTGATATAGAATATGAAAATCAATGAGGTGATCTGAATGTTTTACAGCATTGACAGAATTGAAGAAGAGGTTGCGTTCTGTATAGGTGATGAAGAAGAAATTCTTCTTCTCTCAACCGATCAGATAATCGGCAGCTACGGTGAGGGCAGCATAATCCGTGAAAACGAAGATGGCTATTATGTTGTTGATGAAGAAGAGGAAATGAAGCGTAAAAGCGATAATTTTGCTCTTGCGGAAAGTTTATTTGATGAATAAACAGTAAATTTTAAAAATAATCGGCAGGATTGTTCAATTAACACTTGAATAATCCTGTCTTTTATTATATAATAACAAATATATGCTCAATATGGAGGAATTTGTCTTGTCGACATTCTCAGAT
>JAXJVE010000336.1:0-6302 GCA_036308705.1 Acutalibacteraceae bacterium | reverse complement strand
GAAGAACTTTTTTATGCTCCCGACCACGCATCGTATCTCTGTGACGAAACCGAGATAAGAATGGCGGATGTATTCTGCGAAGGCTACAAAACCTTCCTCGATAACTGCAAAACAGAGCGTGAGGCGGCGGCTTTTGTTACAGAGCTTGCAATCAAAAACGGCTATGTGCCCTTTGATGCAAAGGCAACCTATAAGGCGGGCGATAAGGTATATTATCTCAACCGTGCAAAGTCGCTCATTCTCTGCACTTTCGGTACGGAGAGCCTTGAAAAGGGCGTAAAAATCGTTGCGTCGCATATCGATTCACCCCGTCTTGACCTCAAACCCAATCCGCTTTATGAGGACAGCGAGCTTGCATTTTTCAAAACTCACTACTACGGCGGAATCAAGAAATATCAGTGGACTGCAATTCCCCTTTCGCTTCACGGCGTGATTTACCGTAAAGACGGCAGCTGCGTTACCGTGAATGTGGGCGAAGATGAGGGCGACCCGCAGTTTGTTGTAACCGACCTTCTTCCGCATCTTGATAAGAATCAGGCTTCAAAAACACTTGCAGAGGCAATCCCGGGCGAAAACCTCAATATTCTTGTGGGCAGCAGACCTTTCGGCAACGATAAGGGCAGCGAAATGGTGAAGCTCAATATTATGAGTATTCTCAACGAAAAATACGGCATCACTGAGGCTGATTTCCTCTCAGCTGAGCTTGAAATCGTGCCCGCATTCAAGGCAAAGGATATCGGTTTTGACCGCAGTATGATAGGCTCATACGGTCACGATGACAGAGTATGTGCTTATCCTTCGGTTATGGCTGAATTTGCGGTTGAAAATCCGAAATATACAACCGTTACCGTTATCACCGATAAAGAAGAAACAGGTTCAGACGGCAATACGGGTCTGCAGTCGGCATATCTCAAGCATTTTATTGCCGATATCGCAAAAACTCAGGGTCTTTGCGGCAGGGATGTTATCATGGCATCTGAATGCCTTTCAGCCGATGTAAACGCAGGCTTTGACCCCACCTATCCTTCAGTTCACGATAAACTCAATGCCGCATTCATCAACAAGGGCATCGTTGTTACAAAATACACAGGCTCAAGGGGTAAGGGCGGCACAAGTGACGCAAACGCAGAGTTTATGTCAAAAATCAGAAGCATTTTTGATAACGGCAACGTTGCGTGGCAGACAGGTGAACTCGGCAAGGTTGACGAAGGCGGCGGCGGTACGGTTGCAAAATATGTTGCAAACCTCGGCGTTGAAGTTGTTGACGTAGGTGTTCCCGTTCTCTCAATGCACGCACCTTTTGAAATTGTTTCAAAGCTCGATGTCTATATGGCGTTCAAAGGCTTCAAAGCATTTTTAGAGCAATAAAAGAATAAAAAAATACAAATTCCGGTGAAAATGTCCATTTGTTTACAAATTGTTCATAATTCTATAACAAAAACGGAGAATTAATACAATATTATACAAATAGGCAAAAATGTGTTTGCCTTTTCAAATGGACAACTTCTTTTTTCATTTTTATTTTCTCTTTCCCCAAGCACTGCCGGATGCTGCACACATCCGGCAGTGCTCCTTTTTATGATGATTTATGAATATTAAAAACTTACAGTCTACTCTTGAAAACGGCGGCGGTTATCTGATTATCTCGCCCGAAAACCGCAGATATCTTACCGATTTTTCATCATCGGCGGGGTATCTGATAATTACAAAAACCGAGGCGGTTTTTCTTGCAGACAGCCGATATATAGAGGCGGCACAGAATACGGCAAAAGATTGCGAGAGCGTTCTGCTCAGCGATTTTTCGGCTCAGCTCGGCGGATATATTGAAAAATTCAATATTGAAAAACTTTATCTTGAAGGCGAAAGCTTAAGCGTTTCGAGAGCGGAATCAATCAAAAAAATCTGCCGCTGCGAATGTGATTTCGCAAAGGCAGACAAAGAAATTCACGCTTTACGCCGTATAAAAACCGAAGATGAAAAAAATAAAATTCTCAGAGCACAGTCGGTTGCCGAAAAAGCCTTTGAAAACATTCTCGGTTTTATCAGAGAGGGCGTTACCGAGCGTGAAATTGCACTTGAGCTTGATTTTTTTATGCTTCGTAACGGTGCTCAGGCGGTTTCGTTTGAAACAATTGCCGTCAGCGGTAAAAATTCCTCAATGCCCCACGGTGTGCCTTCCGATAAAAAAGTTGAAAAAGGCGATTTCATAACGATGGATTTCGGTGCTGTGGTTGACGGATATCACAGCGATATGACACGCACCGTTGCAGTCGGCTCGGTTTCGTCAAAGCAGGCAGAGGTTTATGAAACGGTGCTCCGTGCACAGAATAACTGCCTTGAAATGCTTAAGGCGGGTGTCAGCTGCAAGCATGCCGATGCATCGGCAAGGGATGTTATCAAAAATGCGGGTTACGGCGAATTTTTCGGTCACGGTACGGGTCACGGGGTCGGAATTGAGATTCACGAAGCCCCCACTCTCAACCCCCGAAGCGGTGAAATTCTGAAAACGGGCGATATTGTTACCGTTGAACCCGGAATTTATCTGCCCTCAGAATTCGGTGTACGCATTGAAGATATGGCTTTTATTACTGAAAACGGCATCGAAAACCTCACAAAAAGCCCCAAAAACCTCATAATTCTTTAATATAAGCCGATAATTAATAAAAAAGACTTGAAAAATATACGTGAATAGTATAAAATAGTTGCGAAACATATATAAATTATGATTAAGGAGAAATAAACTTATGGTATCAGCAGGCGATTTCAGAAACGGCGTAACCTTCGAAATGGAAGGTCAGGTCTATCAGATTATCGAATTCCAGCACGTTAAGCCCGGCAAAGGCGCAGCTTTCGTAAGAACAAAGATCAGAAACGTTATCGGCGGCGCAGTTGTTGAGCGTACATTCAACCCCACAGATAAGTTCCCCACCGCTTACATCGAGCGTAAGGAAATGGAATATTCATACGAAGACGGCGGTCTTTACTACTTCATGGACCCCGAAACCTATGATATGGTTCCCATCGGTGCAGACACACTTCCCGAAAACTTCAAGTTTGTTAAGGAAAACGAAACCTGCCGTGTTCTTTCATACAAAGGCAGCGTATTCGGTGTTGAACCCCCCAACTCAGTTACTCTTCAGGTAACAAAGACCGATCCCGGTTTTGCAGGCAACACTGCAACAAACGCAACAAAGCCCGCTACACTTGAAACAGGTGCAGAGGTTAAGGTTCCCCTCTTCATTGACGAGGGCGAAATGATTGTTGTTGATACCCGTACAGGCGAATATCTCAGCCGTGCATAATTGTTGAAAGCACAATCCTAAATCTATATAAACGGAGGAAACAAAAATGACCATTACTGAAAAGGTAGCATATCTTAAGGGTCTTGCAGAAGGCCTTGCAATTGATGAAAGCAAGCCCGAAGCAAAGCTTATCGCTGCTATTATTGATGTTCTTGATGATATGGCACTCACAGTAAGCGATCTTGAAGACGGCCTTGATCTCTTCAGCGAGCAGCTTGACGCTGTTGACGAAGATCTTGACGAGCTTGAAGGCTTCGTATACGAAGAACTTGATGACGATTGCTGCTGCGATGATTGCTGCGAAGACGACGAAGAAGAATACTACGATGTTGAATGCCCCAGCTGCGGCGAGGTAATCTGCGTTGACGGTGAAATTCTCGACGAAGGCAGCATCAACTGCCCCAACTGCAATGAACTTCTCGAATTCGAAATCGACTTTGACTGCGATTGCGATGATTGTGAAGACTGCGAATAATAATCAATAAAAATATCCGCTTTGCATAACGCAAGGCGGATTTTTTATTCCGAAAAAAACCTGTACGGAATTTCCGTACAGGTTTTGATATTACATATTCAGAAGAAGCATAATCAGACCTCCGATAAGTCCGAAGAATGCTGCGATTGCAACAAGTATTCCGAGGAATGCCCATGTTGCGGCAAAGAAATTTGCTCTGTTTTTGTTGTTTTTATTGCGGATGCAAGCAAAAACAATTGAAAGAATCGGAAAGCCCACAACAGGTATGCAAAGAAGGAAAAACCATCCTATATACTGACCGACTCTTGTGATGGGAGCCATATTATCGGGGTCTTCGGCTTCATCCTCATAAACAGGCTGCTGATATACAGGCTGAGCGGGCTGCTGATATGCGGGCTGCTGCTGATAAACAGGCTGAGCGGACTGCTGATATGCGGGCTGCTGCTGATAAACGGGCTGAGCAGGCTGCTGATATGCGGGCTGCTGCTGATAAACGGGCTGAGCGGGCTGCTGATATACAGGCTGCTGATAAGCAGGCTGGGGTGCACGCTGGGGCTGAGGTCTTACGGGTTCAATTTCAACGGGAGTGCCGCAGTTGATACAAAATACCGATGAATCTTCGATTTCAGCATTGCAGTTTTTACAAATCATAGTATATCCTCCTCAAAAATTGACATTATCTAAATTATATATACAAAATTCTGTTAAGTCAATAAAAAATTAAATATTAATTAAACTATTGCAAGATTATGCAGAAATATGGTATATTATCTTCATAAAAATGAAAGGAACTTTTATTATGTGGCTTATAATAAAACAGATTATCGCACTCATCGTTTCACTTTTTCTTACCGTATTCCCCAACAGTGAATTTCTCAAAAGCTTTGATGCTCTTGAACTTGCAACTCAGAGAGAGGATTGCCTGCTCAACGCATCAATAGTATCCGATGTTCATATTGACGTTGAATGGCCTATCGGCGAATGGATATGGGCAAACGGTCTTAACGATATTGAACGTTCGGTTGATACCGTTGATGCACTCATCGTTTCGGGCGACCTTACAAACTATGGTGACGGCCCTTCAATCGAAAGCTTTTTCAACATTATGGCGGACAGCGAAGGTGCGGAAAACTGGGTAATCGCAATGGGCAACCACGATGTAGGCCACGTTGAAGATACAACTCAGGAAGGTGCAAGGCAGAGATTTGTTGACCTTTATAATGAGCTTAATCCCTCGGGCGAGCAGATTGACAAGGCATATTATAAAACAGATATCAACGGCTACCGTTTTGTTGTGCTTGTTGATGACGGCGAAGATACCTGGGATCATCCCGATATGGCAGAGGAACAGTATCAGTTCCTTGACGATGCACTTGCAGAGGCTGCGGACAGAGGCCTCCCGATGTTTGTTGTTTGCCACGTACCCGTTGAAGGCGTTAACGGTCAGGATAAAATCTGGGAAGACGGCGGTCTTGGTGACTGCAGCGACAGAGTTCAGTCAATTCTTGAAAAATATGAGAATGTTTTCTTCATCAGCGGTCACGTACATACAGGTATCAACGGCCCTCTTGTTGAGAATGCATTCGGCTTCTCCTGCGTTGAAACAATAAACGGCGTTAACTATATCAACCTTCCCACATATATGATAGTTAACAGATACGGTGTGCCCTGGGGCGGTATGGGCTTCCAGATGGAAGTTTATGAAGACGAAGTTCTCTTCAGAGCAAGAAACTACGGCTCCTCAAAATGGTATCCCGTTTATGACCACAGCGTATCCCTTGTATAAAATAAACACCGCTTCGGCGGTGTTTTTTTAATGCAGAATTATTTGTGAATGCCCCTACATATAAAATCGGTCATAGGCGGAGCCTATCCGAAACTTTTCACTCTTCATTATTCACTTTTTACTTAAAAATGGTGTGTGGGCTTTGCCCTTGACTGTTATATATAATTTTGAATTTTTCCGCTTTTTATTGACAAATAAATATCAGTTTTTTATAATAAATATATAACACAGCGATGTGAGGAGGAATTTCTAATGGCAAACGAAAATATTACTCAGACTCCGCAGAAAAATGCGGTAAAAAATAAAGAAAAACTTGCGAAAAAGCCCTCAAAACTCAGCGGTGCTTTCGGTCTGCCCCATATTCTGATGGGCGTGGGTATTCTTGCGGGCTACGGAATTGTTCCCATGGTGCTCAGCGTTTTCCGCAGAATAATTTGCGGCGTTTCCTCGGGCGGCGGAGTTGCGGGCAACTTTATTGCCGCAGATATCTGCTTCCTTTTCTCAACATTGGCGGCACTTGTTATCTACATTGCCCTTGCCTGTTTTGCATATAAAAACCTCGGCGGTGCACTCAGATTTCTCGGCGTTGCTTTTGTTTCAACGGGAGTTATCAGCATCGTGAAAAAATTCATTGAAATTATCGTAAGTGCAATCGGTGCAATATTCATCAAAAGCTATGTCGGTTTTGACGGTGTGCTCGATGCAATCTCGGCAAAAAGCATTATTCCAGGTGTTATAG
>JAXJVE010000335.1:0-2023 GCA_036308705.1 Acutalibacteraceae bacterium | reverse complement strand
GTCTTGCAGCTTTAATCTGCACCGCACAGCTTCCATTGCTGTCAAAATATAAGGTTTTGAATTTTTTTACGAATTCGGGCGAATCGCACCACGGATTGAAGCGGATTTCGCCTCTTATACCGTGTGTGCCTGTTATTTCGCCGATTTCAAGAAATTCTTTAATCAATTTCTACAACTACCCTTGTGTTCTGACGTGTCGCAGCAGCACGCATAACTGTGCGGATTGCCTTTGCGATTCTGCCCTGCTTGCCGATAACTCTGCCCATATCGCCTTCGCTAACGTGAAGATGATAAACAACAGTGCCGTCTTCTGCGGGCTCGTCAACGGAAACGGTTACCGCTGCGGGATCATCAACAAGACCCTGAGCGATGCTGACAAGTAAATCTTTCATTGTTTAACCTCTCAGGTTTAAGGATTAAAGAACGCCTTCTTTTTTGAGAAGAGCCTTAACAGTGTCTGTGGGCTGTGCGCCGTTAGCGATCCACTGCTTTGCCTTTTCAGCGTCTACCTTAACCTCTGTGGGGTTAGCAACGGGATTGTAAGTGCCGATTTCTTCGATGAATCTGCCGTCACGGGGATATCTTGAATCTGCAACAACGATTCTGTAGAAGGGAGCCTTCTTTGCGCCCATACGGCGAAGTCTGATTTTTACTGCCATGATAAAATTCCTCCAAAAAAATAATAAACAAATTAAATAATATATAATGTATCAGCTTTTGCTGTATTACATTCCGAACTGTGAAGGGTCAAAACCCGCAGGCATTCTGAATTTCTGCTTTCTGCGGCGTTTACCGCCCTTGTTACCGCCAAGCTGCTTGAACATTTTCTGCATCTGCTTGAACTGGTTGAGAAGTTTGTTGACATCTTCAACGTTCTGACCGCAACCTGCCGCAATTCTCTTTTTGCGGGAGGGGTTGATGATATCGGGATTCTCTCGTTCTTTTTTTGTCATTGAAAGGATGATTGCTTTTGTGCGGTCAAACTGACGCTCATCAATTTCAATATCCTTTGCTTTGTTGCCGATGCCGGGAAGCATTCCGAGAATATCCTGAAGCGAACCCATTTTGCGGATTTGTTCAAACTGGTCGAGCAAATCGTTGAGGTCAAATTTATTCTGCATAAGCTTCTTTTCAAGCTCAGCAGCCTTTTTCTCGTCCATAGACTGTTCCGCTTTTTCAATAAGTGAAAGAACGTCGCCCATACCGAGAATTCTTGAAGCCATTCTGTCGGGGTGGAAGATATCGAGATTTTCGAGCTTTTCACCCGTACCGACAAATTTAATCGGTTTGCCCGTAACAGCTCTTGCGGAAAGTGCCGCACCGCCTCGGGTATCACCGTCAAGCTTTGTGAGAATAAGACCGTCAATGCCGAGTGCACCGTCGAATGAGGTTGCAACGTTAACTGCGTCCTGACCTGTCATTGAGTCAACAACAAGAAGAATTTCGTGAGGCTTTGCTTCAGCCTTAACGGCTTTAAGCTCATTCATAAGCTCTTCGTCAACGTGTAAACGGCCTGCGGTGTCGAGAATAACATAGTCGTAACCGTGGTCTTTTGCATAGGAGATAGCCTCTCTTGCAATGTCAACGGGGTTTGCCTGTCCTCTTTCAAAAACAGGAGCTCCGACCTGCTCACCGACAACCTGAAGCTGTTTGATAGCTGCGGGTCTGTAAATATCGCAGGCTACAAGCAGGGGGCGGTGATTCTGTTTTTTAAGCATAAGTGCAAGTTTTGCACAATGGGTTGTTTTACCTGAGCCCTGAAGACCGCACATAAGAATAACTGTTGGCGGGTGGCTCGCATATGCAAGACGGCTCTGAGTGCCGCCCATAAGACTTACAAGCTCCTCTTTAACGATTTTGATAACCATCTGAGAGGGAGTAAGGCTCTCCATAACCTTTTCGCCGATTGCTTTTTCGGTTACGGTGTTTGTGAAATCCTTGGCAACTTTATAGTTAACGTCAGCCTCAAGAAGAGCCATACGAACTTCACGCATTGCACTTTTAACGTCTGACTCATTAAGAC
>JAXJVE010000334.1:0-2121 GCA_036308705.1 Acutalibacteraceae bacterium | reverse complement strand
TTTCCGCCGTATCAAGGAATTTATCATCGGGGTGAATATCCTTTGTTTCGTCATTCGGATACCCCGTAACAATTCTGTCAACAAGCGTATTTGCAAACTGATTTTCGGATTCAATCCAATCGGCAAAACCGTTTTCAAGATTCCATAAGTCAGCATACTTCAGAACGCATTTTTTAAGCTCTGCACCGTTATTATCTATAAGCTCGCAAGGCAGAATAATAAAACCGCCGAGTCCGTTTTTATAGCGTCTGTAAAGAAGCTGAGTAAGTTTTGCAGGGAAGCCTTTGCAAGGCATATCTTCAAATTTATCGGTATCATCAAACGCAATTCCCGCTTCGGTTGTGTTTGAAACTATAAAACGAAAATCGGGATTATCGGCAAGTGACATATATTCTTCAAAGCATTTATACGGGTCAATGCATCTTGAAATTGACTCAACAAAATGATGTTCGCATTTTACTGCTCCGTTTTCAATGCCTCTTAAATAAAGATTATATCTGCTGTTTTGTACATTCAACAAGGCGCACTTTCCGCCGTTTCTCGGCTGAATAACAACGGCTTTTCCGTCATAAAGACCTTGCTTGTTCATCACGTCAAGAAAATAATCGAAAAAGCCCCTGAGAAAATTGCCTTCGCCAAACTGAATTACCGTTTCTCTCATATCAATCACCGATTTTTATCAGAAGTTTTGCAAGTGTGCCGTCGTTGTTTGCGAGTGCTTTGAATGCATCAAGTGCATCTGCCATATCGTAAACACCGCTGACCATTTTCATAACGTCGGCTTTGCCCGAAGCCACAATATCAATGTTATTGATAAAATCATCTTTGAGAGCGTTACGGCTGCCGTGAATGTTAAGCTCTTTTTTCAGAATGATTGAGTGGACAAAATTTGTTTCACGCTTGCCGTTGCCGATAAGAATAATATTTTCGGCAAAAGCGGCGTTTTCGATGCAGCCCAGAAAAGTTTCGGGCGCACCGCAAGCCTCTATGCAAACGTCAAAGCCGTTGCCGTTTGTAAATTCCTTTGTGAATTCTTCAAGCGACTGAGTTTTGGTATTCACAACCGCATCCGCACCGTATTCTTTTGCAAGTTCAAGGCGGTTATCGAGAATATCCGCAACAACGATTCTGTTGCATTTCTGCTTTGCGGCAAGAAGCGCAAAAAGACCGATGGGACCTGCACCGATTACAAGCACGTTATCCGTTTCTTTGATTGTTGCACGGGATACTGCGTGCTGTGAGATTGAAAAAGGCTCGATGAGTGCAAGTTCTTGTGCAGAAAGACCCTTGCCGTCATAAATTCTTTCAATCGGCATTGAGATATATTCGCAGAATGCACCGTCACGCTGAACACCCATCGTCTGATTATCGGTGCAGCAGTTAACAAAACCGCGCTCACAGCTGTAACAACCGCCGCAGTTAAAATAAGGATTGCAGGTTACAACGTCGCCTGATTTCAATCCCTTATCGTTTTCGGGGATTGATACAATTTCAGCCGAAAATTCGTGACCCGGAATTCTGGGATACGTTGTAAACGGCTGATTGCCCGTAAACGATGCCACGTCTGCACCGCAGATGCCAACATATTTAACTTTAAGAAGTACTTCGCCCTCTTTGACTTCGGGCATCGGTACTTCTCTGATTTCTATTTCATTAGGATTCGGAATTACAATTGCTTTCATTTTATTTGCCTTCTTCTATATATTTTTTGTTCCAGATAACGCCCGTTTTAAGCGGTGCGCCTTTGCAGAAAATTTTGTTTTCGTAAGCATCAAGAGGGTCGGCAATAAACTCGTCTTTGCCGATAAGCTCAACAACCTCGTCATAACGGCTGTCAACAAGCACCTCAATCGCCTTCTCCATATGCTCCTGACGGAAGTTGATTGATGCAAAAATCAGATGGTTTTCAAAGCCGAAAGGCATTGTGTCATAAGAAACAACGGGACCCAATGAAAAACTGTTATAAACGCCGTTGCAACCGAGAACTTTATGCTGAAAAGCAATTCTGTGTTCAACGTTTGAACCGCTTGTGCCAACAAACATCGTTGCTCTGCCGCCGATTTTTTCCATAATCTTTTCTGCAGTTTCTTCTTCTGAAAGACCGCTTGTGCAAAGATAATC
>JAXJVE010000333.1:0-5546 GCA_036308705.1 Acutalibacteraceae bacterium | reverse complement strand
TGCATATTATATCAAGGAAAACTCCCTCTGCGGTCTTGGTCAGACAGCTCCCAACCCCGTTCTTGCAACCCTCAAGTTCTTCCGTGAAGAATACATTGCTCACGTTGTTGATAAGAAGTGCCCCGCAGGCGTATGTAAGAGCCTTCTTAACTACTCAATCGTTGAAGATAAGTGTAAGGGTTGTACTCTTTGTGCAAGAAAGTGCCCCGTTGGCGCTATCAGCGGCACAGTCAAGAATCCTCATACTATCGACACAACCAAGTGTATCAAGTGCGGTGCTTGCATGGATTCATGTAAGTTCGGTGCAATCATCAAAGGCTAATAGAGGAGGCATACTATAATGGAAATGGTAAACATTAAAATAAACAATATGCCCCTGAGTGTTCCCAAGGGCATCACAATCCTTGAGGCTGCAAGATATGCGGGTATCGAAATCCCCACTCTCTGCTACCTTAAGGAACTCAACGAAATCGGTGCTTGCCGTATGTGTATGGTAGAAGTTAAGGGTGCACGTTCACTTGTTGCATCCTGCGTATTCCCCGTAAACGAAGGCATGGAGATTTTCACAAACACAGAAAAGGTAAGAAAGAGCCGCAAGATGAACCTTGAGCTTGTTCTTTCAACCCATAACAAAACTTGTCTTTCATGTGTACGCAGCGGTAACTGCGAGCTTCAGAAGCTTTGCAAGGACTACGGTGTTGAAGATGTTAACGCATTTGAAGGCGTTTATCCCGAAGCACAGTATGATGATTCAGCTGCTCATATGATCAGAGATAACAGCAAGTGTATCCTTTGCCGCCGCTGTGTAGCTGCTTGTGACAATCAGGCAATCAGCGTTATCGGTGCAAGTGCAAGAGGTTTTGATACACACATCAGCTCACCCTTCGAGCTTCCCCTCAACGATTTCTCATGCGTATCATGCGGTCAGTGTATTGTTAACTGCCCCGTTGGTGCTATCTATGAGAAGGATGATACCGCAAAGGTATTTGAAGCAATTGCAGACCCCGATAAGTTTGTAGTTGTTAACACTGCTCCCTCAATCCGTGTTACTCTCGGTGAATGCTTCGGCAATGAAATCGGTACAAACGTAACAGGTAAGATGGTTGCAGCTCTTCGCAGACTCGGTTTCAACAAAGTATTTGATACCGATTTCTCAGCTGACCTTACAATTATGGAAGAAGCAACCGAACTTCTTGACAGAATCAACAACAACGGTGTTCTTCCCCTTATCACATCATGCTCACCCGGTTGGGTTAAGTATTGCGAGCATTACTTCCCCGAGCAGATCGACCACCTTTCAAGCTGTAAGTCACCCCAGCAGATGTTCGGCGCAGTTATCAAGACATGGTATGCTAAGAAGATGAACCTTGATCCCAAGGATATCGTTGTTGTAAGCATTATGCCCTGTACTGCAAAGAAATTTGAAGCAGGCAGAGCAGACCAGTCTGCAAGCGGCTATGCTGATGTTGACTACGCTCTCACAACCCGTGAGCTCGGCAGAATGATTGAAACAGCAGGCATCACATTCAATGCTCTTCCCGACGAAGAATTCGACAATCCTCTTGGCGAAGGCTCAGGTGCAGGCGTTATCTTCGGTGCAACAGGCGGCGTTATGGAAGCTGCTCTCAGAACAGCTTATGAAGTTCTTACAGGCGAAGAACTCAAGGCAGTTGAGTTCACAGAGGTAAGAGGTACTGACGGTATCAAGGAAGCTACCTACACCATCGCAGGCAAGGAAATCAAGGTTTGTGCTGCAAGCGGTCTTAAGAATGCACAGGCAGTTATGGAAAAGGTTAAGGCCGGTACAGCTGATTACCAGTTCATCGAAATTATGGCTTGCCCCGGCGGTTGCGTAAACGGCGGCGGTCAGCCCGTACAGCCCGCAAGCGTTCGTAACTTTGTTGACCTTAAGGGTATCAGAGGTAAGGCTCTCTATGAAGCAGATGCTAACCTTCCCGTAAGAAAGTCACACGAAAACGAAGCTGTTAAGGCAGTTTACGCTGAGTATTTTGAGAAGCCCGGCAGCCACGTTGCTCACGAGGTTCTTCATACTCACTATGTAAAGCGTAGCCTTTACAACAAATAATTAAAAATCAAAGGCGTTGTGTTCAGATGAACACAACGTCTTTTTTGCATAAGAAAGCAAATAAAAAAGCACCCCGAAGGGTGCTTTTATTATTATCAGTTGCCGAAGTAGTCAAACGGGTCGATGCTGCTCTGCGGAGCTTGTGAAGATTGCGATGAGCTATCTTTATCTTCAACAAGAGTTACTTCAACATCAAATTCGTTGATTGAATAATCGCTGTTTACACGGCAGATTGTAAGAGTCATTCTGTCGCCAACCTTACCGCTGTCTATTTTTTCAAGAAGAACATCGGCATTGGTAAGCGGCTTGCCGTTAACTGCGGTAATCATATCGTTCTGTCTTACCTGAGTGTTGGCAAGTGAACTGTCTTCGCTTATTTTGTCGATGATAAGAGTACCTGCGGGCAGACCCTTTATCTGAGCTATCATACTGTATCTTTCGCTCGCACTTACGGGATAATAGGTTATGCCGAGCTTGGATCTGTTGGGTACATAGTTATAGTTAATGAGTGATTCAACAACACTTTTTGCAGAGGTGATGGGAATTGCAAAGCCCATACCTTCATAATCGGTAGCGGCAATCTTCTGAGAGTTGATGCCGATAACCTGACCGTATGCGTTAACAAGAGCACCGCCTGAGTTACCGGGGTTGATAGCCGCATCGTGCTGGATACACTTCATTGTGTAGCCGATTTCACTGCTTACGGGTCTGTCGATAGCGGAAACAAAACCGCCTGTAAATGAACCGAAGAATTCAACACCGCCGGGGTTACCGATAGCATAAACGCTGTCGCCCACCTGAAGTGCATCGGAGTTGCCGAATTCTGCTGCGGGAAGACCTGTTGCTTTGATTTTGAGAACGCCAAGGTCGGTTCTTGTATCAACGCCTACAATCTGAGCATCATACGATGTTCCGTTTTCGGTCTGAACTCTAACGCTGATACCGGGGTCGTTGATAACGTGTGCACAGGTGATAATATAGGTATACTGTTTTGAATTATCTTCGCCCATAATAACGCCTGTACCTTCGCCGGCAGACTGATTGGAATACTGAGTGTAAACAACAATACCAACGATGCTGGGCTTTACCTTTGTTGCAATCTGAGAAGTGGTGAGAGTGCCGTCGGGCAAAGGTGAGGAAGGCGAAACGGGGGAGTCGCTGATGTTGAGATCGGGAGCACCTTCGTTATCGGTTGCAAAGTTGTTATCTGATTTTCCGGGTTCGGTGATATTGTTACCTGAACCGTTGTTGTTATTTCCGATGCTGCTGAAAATTGCCATTACGCCTACACCGAAAGAGAAGGCAAGGATAATCGCCAGAATGATTGCGAATACCTTGAGCCCTGTTCTTTTTTTCTTGGGTTTTTCAGCGGGCTGAGGTGTCGGTATACGCTGAGGCTGAGGTGCCGCATACGGAACACCGTTTACGGGTCTGTACTGCGGGGGATAGTTATACGGAGTCTGAGGCTGCTGAGGACGGTTGGGATAAGCCTGACGGGGAGCGTTTGTATAAGGCTGTGTTGTATATATGGGGTTTTCAGGCGGCTGAACCTGTTCGGCTTTAACCGTCGGAACCTCTTCTTCTGTTTTTTCTGCAGGTTCATTTTGAGGAATTTCAGCCGTTGTTTCAGGGGTCACAACGGGTGATTCTGCAGCTGTATCCGAAACCGGTTCTTCTGCTTTTGTTTCGTTCACAGGAACAGTTTCAGGCTCAACAGGGGTGATTTCGGGGGAATCTGTGTTTTTGTTGAATTCATCGTTCATGGTAGTTGCCTCCGGTTGATATATATTCTGAATAAATTCAAACAGTTCAGATTACAGGGAGCTGGAAGATAAACTCGGTATATTGGCCTTCTTCGCTCGAAGCGGCAATCTGACCGCCGTGAAGCTCGATGATTGTTCTGACAATATAAAGGCCCATACCTGCACCTTTAACATCAAAGCTTCGGGATTTATCTATTTTATAAAATCTTTCAAAAATTTTATCTATTTCGTCGCTCGGCACACCTCTGCCGCTGTTTCTTATGCGTACAATAACCTTTTCGGCATCGGAGTTTGACACAACTTCAATATAGCCGCCTTCGGGAGTGAATTTGATTGCGTTATCCACAAGATTATAGATAACCTGATTTATCATATCTTCGTCTGCAGTTATAAAGTTACTGCTGAAGTTTTCAAGGCCGCGGATATCAATGTGTTTGCTGTCAATAACCTGTTCAAAGCTGAGAAGGGTTCTGAAAATCATTTCTGAAATATCGAACTTTACGGGCTTGAGGTCAAGCTCACCTGCTTCTATTTTGCTCATATTAAGCATTCCCGTAACAAGCCTTGAAAGTCGCTTGACTTCATCGGAAACAATTTTCAGGTATTTTTCTTCTTTTTCGGGCTCTATAGTGCCGTCAAGAATACCGTCTATAAAACCGCCGATTGTTGTCATAGGTGTTTTGAGTTCGTGTGAAACATTGGCAACGAAGCTTCTGCGTGAAAGTTCAAGGGTTGCAAGAGCCTGAGCCATAGAATTGAATGCGATAACAAGTTCATCGGTTTCGTCGTGACCGAAGATACGGATTCTGCTGTGGCGGATAGTTATTCGCCTTGAAAAATCGCCCGTTGCATATTGCTTTGCGGCTGCAGACATTTCACGGAGCGGTCTTGTAAGCCTTAAAGATACAAGATAAACCATTACGAATGCAATCAGCAGAGCGAGGGCGGTTGAGATGAAAAGTGTTCTCAGGATACCCGAAACATAGGGGGCAAGTCCGTCAACAATCGGCTGGGTTGTAAATACAACCGCAACAACCTGATCTCTTACAACAACAGGTGTGCTGACTATAAAATTGGTACCGCGAAGAATTCCGCCGAAGTTGCCCGTTGCATAGCGGGTACCTACAACGGCTCTTTCCATTGTGCTTTGCGGAATGTGGTAATGATTGTGAGTTTTACAGTTGCCTGTATACAAAGCCATATCCGATTGAAGAATTTCCTTGCAGTAAACAACATCACCGCTCATGTTTACAATAAAAACATCGGCATCAATTGCATTTGAAATCTGAAGCAGGGAGTTGCAGATAACAATTACCGATGCTTTTCCGCTTTCACCGAAATAGTCGGATTCAAAAACGGCCTCTGCGTTGCGTGCAACACTTTCGGTGTTTTCAATAAGAAGATTGCTTTTTTCGTTCATCCACATACCGGATACAAATACCAAGAGAGCTCCGCCCATAAAGACGAAGCTGGCAAGAATAATTGAAATTGTAACAAGAAAGTATTTACGGAATAATCCGGATCTGCCCTTTCTTTTTGACACTTCAAACACTCCAGTCTGACCTGCTCTTGTATTTTAGTCCTTGGTTTCGAATTTGTATCCTACGCTCCAAACGGTTTTGAGTTCCCATTTATCGGAAACACCTTCAAGCTTTTCACGAAGACGCTTTACGTGAACGTCAACGGTTCTTGAATCG
>JAXJVE010000332.1:0-4397 GCA_036308705.1 Acutalibacteraceae bacterium | reverse complement strand
TTTCCGCTATAAGAGAAAATACACCGCTCCCAACGGTGAAAACGGCTCAGGCGGACGCAAAAACGGCAGAGGCGGTGAAGACCTCATAATCAAGGTGCCCAGGGGCACAATTATAAGAGAGGTTGAAAGCGGTGCCGTTATGGCGGATATGTCGGGCAGTGAACCCTTCATTGCGGCAAAAGGCGGCAGAGGCGGTTGGGGTAATCCCCATTTTGCAACCCCCACAAGGCAGGTACCCCGCTTTGCAAAAAACGGCACTCCGGGTGAAGAATGGGAAATCAGCCTTGAACTCAAATTGCTTGCAGACGTTGGTCTTCTCGGCTTCCCGAACGTAGGCAAATCAACTCTCGTTTCGGTTGTGAGCCAGGCAAAACCCATCATTGCAAACTATCATTTCACCACCATAACACCTGTGCTCGGCGTTGTTTCGCTCGGTGAAGGCAGTTCGTTTGTTATGGCGGATATCCCCGGTCTTATCGAAGGTGCGGGCGACGGTGTAGGTCTTGGCCACGAATTCCTCCGCCACGTTGACCGCTGCAGACTTCTTGTTCACATTGTTGACGCTGCGGGCAGCGAAGGCAGAGACCCCATTGAAGATTTTGAAATCATCAACAAAGAGCTTGAAAAGTTTGACCCCGAGCTTGCAAAAAGACCTCAGATTGTTGCCGCAAACAAAATCGACCTTGCCGATGATGAACAGCTTGAAAGACTTGAAAAGTATTTTACCGAAAGAGGTTATGAGTATCACACAATGTGTGCTCCGATTCTTGAAGGTACAGATGAACTTATAAATTCTGTATGGAATAAGCTCCGCACTCTGCCCCCCATCAAACAGTATGAAGCAGAAAATATCCCCGTTGAAATGTTTGAAAAGCAGGCAGACAAAGGTTTCACAATCCGTGTTGAAGACGACATTTATTTTGTTGAAGCACAGTGGCTTCTCAAGATTCTTCAGCGTACAGACCTTGACGACTATGAATCTCTGCAATATTTCCAGAGAATTCTTATTTCAAGCGGAATCATTGATGCTCTGCGTGAAAGAGGCATAAACGAAGGCGATACCGTTTCGATTTATGACCTTGAATTCGACTTTGTAAACTAAAGGTGACAAAAACAGTTATGGATTTATTAATCGACAAAACAGCAGATGTTTCTTCTCTCAGCCCGCTGACGCTTGCTTTTGTGGGCGATACGGTTTTTGATTTGCTCACAAGAAGCGAACTTGTCTGCGAGGCAAACAGACCCGTAAACGCACTTCACACAATGGCAAGCAAAAAGGTGTGTGCCGCAGCTCAGGCTGAAGGAATGAGAAAGATTCTTCCCATTCTTACCGAGGATGAAACCGCCGTTTTCAAAAGAGGCAGAAATGCCCGTACGGGCGGAATCCCGAAGCACGCATCAAGTGCCGATTATCATTACGCAACAGGGCTTGAAGCACTTTTCGGTTGGCTTTATCTTAAAGGCGAAGCCGACAGAATAAAAGAACTTTATACTTTAATCAACACTGACGGAGAGATTTCCTTATGACAAAAAGCAAATTTCAGGAGTTGCTCAAAAACAACGGAACCTGGATAATCGGCTGTATTCTTTATTCAATCGGTGTTAACAGTTTTTCTATTCCCAACTCCATTGCACAAAGCGGAATAACGGGCCTTGCGGTTATCATCAATCATCTCACGGAATTCCCCGTAGGTACCGCAAACCTCATTATGAATATACCTCTGCTTATTCTGATGTGGATATTTTTGGGCAAAAAACTCGTTGCACGGACACTCTGGGTAACCGTTATTCTTTCAACCGCACTTGACCTTGCCGCATTCATTCCGTTTGAATATACGGGCAATCCCCTGCTTGCCGCAATTTTCTGCGGACTTCTTCAAGGCACGGGGCTCGGTCTTATTATGGTTACGGGTGCAACAAGCGGCGGTACTGATATAGTCGGCAGACTCGTTCACAAAAAATGGCCTCATATCACCGTAGGCACAATCGTTATGATTGCCGATGCACTTGTTGTGGGTGCGGGAATGCTCGTTTTCAAAAGTGTTGAAAGCGGCCTTTATGCCATAGTGATGATATTCGTAAGCACAAAGGTTATTGATGCACTGATTTACGGTACGGGCAACGGCAAAATGCTGATGATTGTAACCGATAAAGCCGATGAGGTTTCTCAGGCAATTGTACACTCTTCTCCCCGAGGGGTTTCAATTCTCCCCGCAAAAGGTGCATATACAGGCACGGATAAAAACATTCTTTTATGCGTTGCGAGAAAACACGAAATTTCAGGTATTCTCAAAACCGTAAATGAGGTTGACGATAAAACATTTATCATTATAAGTGAAGCCAACGAAATTCTCGGCAAGGGTTTCAAACATCTGATGTAAAGGAGAAATTTTATGAAAAAACTTGTTTCTGCTATCCTTATGGCGGTTATGCTTTTCAGCTTCGCCGCCTGTGCAAATGTAAGCAAAGATACCATTCAGCCCGCTGTTTACCGTATGGAAGATGAGCTTTATCCCCGCATCACATTGCGTGACGACGGCACATTTTCGTTTATCCTCAACACCTTTGCATCACAGTCATACAAAGGTACATACTCCGTTTCCGATAAAGTGCTCAAGCTTGAATGTACAGACGGCTCGGTTTTCTGCTTTGATATTGAAAGAAAAGCAATCGTTTTCAACAGCGAGCTTTCGGATGATATTGTTAAGAATTATGAGAATGAAAACGATTTCCCCGACGGCACAAAGCTTGAATTCTGGCGTGAATACAAAAATTCTTGACAACATAAGCGTGCTTGTTATATAATATTAAGGTTGAAATTTCACTAAAGAGAGGTTTTATAAATGTCAGGCCATTCAAAATGGAGTACAATTAAGCGTAAAAAAGAAAAAACCGATAATCAGAGAGCTAAGATTTTCACAAAAATCGGCAGAGAAATTGCCGTTGTTGTTCGTGAAGGCGGCCCCGATCCCGCATCAAACTCAAAGCTCAAGGATGTAATCGCAAAGGCTAAAGCAAACAACGTTCCCAACGATAATATTGAAAGAATCATCAAAAAGGCTGCAGGCGAAACAGGCGGTGCAGATTACGAAGAAATCGTATACGAAGGCTACGGCCCCTCAGGTGTAGCTGTTATCGTTGAAGCTCTTACCGATAACCGTAACAGAACAGCAGGCGATGTTCGTCACTATTTTGATAAATACGGCGGAAATATGGGCCAGAGCGGTTGCGTTTCGTTTATGTTCTCAAAGCAGGGCGTTATTGTTGTTGAGCAGGAGGGCGTTGACGAAGATAAGCTTATGGAAGACGCTCTTGAAGCAGGTGCAACAGATTTCATCACAGATGAAGGCGTTTTTGAAATCAGAACAGAGCCCAACGATTGCGGTGCAATAAGAGAAGACCTTGAAGCAAAGGGCTATACTTTTGTTTCAGCTGAAGTTGAATATGTTCCCTCAACATACACTGCACTCACAAATCCCGACGATATCAAGAATATGGCTAAGATGCTTGAAATGTTTGAAGATAATGATGACGTTCAGGCTGTATGGCATAACTGGGAAAATGCAGACGACGCAGAATAATTTATAACAGTAAAGGCTGTCCGAAAACGGACAGCCTTATTTTTTGCATAAAATCAGTGTGCAGCCGAAACTGCACACTGATTTTATTATGTAATTATGCTGCTGTGTCAACACCTGAAGGGATACCCTTTGTAAGAGTATACTTCTTCTCTTCGAATTCTTCGTCTGTCATCTTAAGAACTTCGATGCCAAGGATGATACCCATAACAAGGTTAACCCAGCCAAGTATACCACAGGTAACAACACTCAAAACTATGCGAAGGATGCCTGCCTTTGCATTACCCTGCATGAAGCAAGGAACACCGATGTTGTTGAAGAGGATACACATAACGCCGAAAAGTACTCTGTTATTCATTTCGAAAATCTCCTTTCAAAATTTGTTAATTAAATAATACTGCATAATTATACAAATGTCAATACTTTTATCTGTTATTTGCGGTATTTATTATTCCGAAATAAAACTCTTCAAATCCCATCGGATAATCCTTTGTTCCGCAAAAATCGAAGTGGTCCATACCCGCCATAGGCTCAAAATAATACCATCTGCCCGGTTTGATTTTGTTGCCATTTTCAATCTCCGCCTCATAGCTGAGAGCCGTATCGGCATCGCACGAAGGATAAACTGCCGATGCAAGAGGAACAATTCCGTCGTTAAGTTCCCAATCGCCTTCTATTTTTATACCGTCAATAGTGAAGCCCTTTGTTGAAGCGAGCATCATTGATGAAATATAGAAAATCGGGCTTAAGCCTTCATCGGGAAGCTGGCATTTTATAATATTACCCTCTTTTGTGTTTGCGGTGGTATAAGAATAATAA
>JAXJVE010000331.1:0-2928 GCA_036308705.1 Acutalibacteraceae bacterium | reverse complement strand
GAATAACGTCAACATCCTCAAAAAGGGGAAGGTGTGAAAGATCCATAATTTCAGTAACAATCGGTGCACCCGTTTCGGCTCTTGCCTGCCTGAGAAGTTCAAGACCTTCGGCTCTCATTCCCTGGAAGGCATAGGGCGATGTTCTGGGTTTGAACGCACCGCCTCGCAGAAGATTTGCACCCGCTTTTTTGATATCGTTTGCAATTGAGCATATCTGCTCGGGTGACTCAACGGAACACGGGCCTGCTATAAACTGAAAATTGCCGCCGCCGATTTTGTTGCCGCATATATCAATAACGGTATCTTCGGGATGAAATTTTCTGTTTGCGTTTTTATAAGGTTCGCTGATTCGTGCAACGTTGCTTACAATATTGAGCCCGCTGATAAGGTCCATATCAACGTGGCTTGTGTCACCTACAAGGCCGAGGATTGTTTCGTATTCACCGTTACTGCGGTGGATTGTGAGATTGAGGCTTTCGAGCCATTCGATAAGATTGCCGAGCTGAGCTTCGTCTGTTCCTTTTTTGATTGATATAATCATTTTATAATACCTCCTGAATTTCTGCAACAAAAAAATATCCCCGCAGTGTAAATTTCACTGCGGGGTGTTATAACCTCAGAAAATAATTTTCAGCAAAACTTACTAAACCCTATCAAATTGCTTGATAAAGTAAAAGTAAAAATATGCTGCTGAAAAAATATTTTTAGCCATTGAAATAACCTCTGTTGCTTTGTTATGGGTACAGAATAGCACCGCAAAAACGATTTGTCAAGAGGTTTTTGCAAAAAACTTTAGCAATTTAAAGCTTTTTATCATTAAAACAGACTTACATCGTTTTTGTAGGGGTTATCCATACCTTTTTTATCGTAATATGCCTGAGGGAATTTGGGGTTTTCGTTTATGCTGACAAGATTTGTGTTGACCGCTGCTGCCTCGCCGCTGCGAAGAAGTCTGCCGACAACAACAAGCCTTGCATCCTTGAAATCATAGCAACAGGTGGAGAGAGTTACGATTTTATCCGTCGGAAGAATATCAACGCCCGTTGTGTAAAGCTTGCGTTTATCAACCTCGGCAATGTAATCCATAAACTGCGAATCACCTGCGGCGGTGAAAATATAGTTGAAGAATCTGCCGTTATCGTCACTCACCTTGCTGTTTGAAATGAAAACCGCATAAATCTTGAAAGTATATTCATCATAAAGAGTATTCACCGTTATAATCGGAGATTTTTTGAAGGTTTCAACATTGCGGTATTCCTCAAGGGGGCCGAAAATCTTATCGTCGGATTTCATATTGTGGCCGTAGATAACCGTGTTTCGGTCAAGCTGCTGCGGGGTGTTGTTGCAGTCAAAAAACGGCACACCGTAGTTGGTTGAATTCTTGTAAAAATCTCTGCGGAGATAATAGTCGTTGTCAGCCGCCTGAACAACGGGGAAATCAATATTCATTCCGGGCACCCTGATTCTGCCCGCAAGGTCGCTGTTTTCGGCATAGAGATTTGCAAGAGAAGGGTTCATTCCTTCGGGGAAGTCAACATCGGGATACTGCTCACGGATTGCAACCCAGGGGTCTATTCCCGGAACTGTTGTTGCAACCATTGATGCGAATTCATCTGTTTGTTTATCGCTTATAATCGGCTCAATCACATAATAGTTCAGCAGAAAAATAAGGCTGACAACAAGCGTGATGCACGAAACGGTAAGCACAGCTCTGCGGATAATTTCGCCCGTGCCGATTTTTTTCTTTTTCTCAGCTTTTCTGATGCCGATATCCTCACACAACTCACCGATTGAAGAGTATCTTTCGTTCAGGTCAACTGCAAGGGCTTTTTTGATAATATTTTTTTCTTTGTCCGTAAGGGTATCGGGAAAGTTAAGGGCTTTGCCCTGTTTTCTTTGCTCGGCAGAGGGCGGAAGCATACCCGTAACCGCTTCGCAGAGCATCGCACCGATTGAATACACATCGGTGAATGAGCCGCAATGCCTTGCACCGAGCTGTTTTTCGGGGGCATCAAACGGTGAACGCCCGTTTTTGGGCGGATATGAATAGCCCGTTACGGCAGTTACCGTGTTTTCGTTTGTTATAATATTGTACGGGGTCAGGCTGCCGTGCCATTTGCCTTCGTTTTCAAGTTTTTCGGCACATTCGATAACAGGGGTGAGAAGTCTGACTGCTCTTGAAAAAGTCATTATTCTGCCGTTGCCCATAAGCGATGAAAGCGGTGTACCCGAAGCCTGTTTGCAAACGTAATATACGGTTGAATTTTCAGTAAAACAATCCGTGATATCAAGCACACTGCTTTGCGAAACGTTGCAGAGCTTTTGAAAATGCGAAAAAAATGCGGGGACTTCTTTTTCGGCTTTGGTGCGTGCCTCTTCGCTGCGGAATTTTACCTGAGCACCGTTTCTGTTGCGGTACATCAGTTTTTGGGGCAGATATTCGCAGACTTTAACCCTTTGATTTGATTCGTTATCAAAGGCGTAATAAACAAGAAATGAATTTATTTTTGAGTGTATGCCGCCGAGAATGTATTTGCCGTTGAGGGCGGTTTCAGGCGGCAGAGAATTCTCCGCTTCGCTTTTGAATTTACCGTTAAAACCGCATTCGGGGCAGATTTTTTCGGCTTCGTTATATTCGTTAAAACAATTTATACAGCGTTTCAAGGTGCACCTCCTTCCATTATGTGAAGTAACCGTATTTCGGGGTTTTTGATTTTATTCTGAATTTCGTATGCGTGAGGCTCAAGAAAATCGTTTTTGCAGGCGGATAAACCGTTTTTACGCAGATATTCCGCAACCTCAGAGCAGATTTCTTCAATAATTCTCTGTTTATATTTAATCTCATCGGCTGAAAAGTCCCCCGTGAGCAAATCGGTGAGAGAAGATGAAAAATGAGGGAAAATGCTGAGATTTTTCATTCCCCTGAGT
>JAXJVE010000330.1:0-6714 GCA_036308705.1 Acutalibacteraceae bacterium | reverse complement strand
GAAAATGAGCTTCCCCTTAAAAAAGCAGGTTTCAATGTTGTATGGACAGACGATGCGAAGCCTTACAAAAAAATCAAGGTGAGAATTTTAAACGGTGCTCATACCTCACTTGTTGCAGGTGCTTTGCTTTCGGGCATTGAAACAGTAGGCGAAGCGATGAATGACGAAACGGCATCTGCGTTTCTCAACAAATGTATGAAAGAAGAAATTCTGCCCACAATCGGTGAAAACGAAGAAAGCATTACTTTTGCAAACAGCGTTTTTGACCGTTTCAGAAATCCGTTTATCGCTCATAAATGGCGTTCAATCGCCCTGAATTCAGTCAGCAAATTTTCGGTGCGTGTGCTTCCCACTTTGCTTGAATATAAAGAGCAAAACGGAACATATCCCAAGGGACTTACACTCTCACTTGCAAATCTCATTTATTTCTATAAAAACGATACACCCGAAGATGCCGAAAATATTATATCAGCAATGAAAAACGGCAGTATTGCCGAAATCCTTGCGGATACTTCTTTATGGCAGACCGACCTTTCGGATATGACTGAAATAATTGCTGAATATTACAATAAAATTGACACCCTCGGTGCAAAGGAAACGATGAAATGGATACTGTCAGAATAAACGAAAAAGATAACGTCTGCGTAAACCTTGAAACGGGTCATAAAATCGCTGTTTGTGACATCGCAAAAGGTGCGGATATAATCAAATACGGCTATCCCATCGGGTACGCAACCGAAGACATCAGAGAGGGCGAATCCGTTCATTCTCACAATATGAAAACAAAACTCGGCGATATTTTGTCTTACGAATATACCCCGAATTTTGAGGAGCTGATTCCCGAAGAACCGTTCACAATTAATGCATATATCCGTGAAAACGGTGATATCGGTATCAGAAACGATGTGTGGATTGTGCCGACGGTAGGCTGTGTGAACAGTATCGCAAAACATCTTGCCGAAAAAACGGGAGCAATCTGTTTTTCGCATCCTTACGGTTGCAGTCAGCTTGGCGATGATATGAAAATCACGCAGTTGATTCTGTGCGGACTTATCAGCCATCCCAACGCAGGCGGTGTGCTTGTGCTTGGTCTGGGTTGCGAAAACAACAATATTCCCGAAATGAAAGCAGTTCTTGGCAGTTGGAATGAGGAAAGAGTAAAATTCCTTTCGGTTCAGGACTGCGAAGACGAAATCGCACAAGGTATTGAACTTATTGAAGAATTAAAGAAAACCGCTTCAAAAGATAAGCGTGAGTCTGTTCCCGTTTCAAAGCTGAAAATCGGTCTCAAATGCGGCGGCTCAGACGGTTTTTCGGGTATCACGGCAAACGCCGTTGTCGGCAAGGTTACCGATAAAATCTGTGCAATGGGTGCAACTGCGGTGCTTACCGAAGTTCCCGAAATGTTCGGTGCGGAAACCGTTCTTTTTGACCGATGCATAAATAAAGAAGTGTTTGACAAAAGCGTCAGCCTTATCAACAACTTCAAGCAATATTTCAAAGACTACGGTCAGCCCGTTTCAGAAAATCCATCACCCGGTAATAAAGAGGGCGGAATCACAACACTCGAAGAAAAATCACTCGGCTGTGTTCAGAAAGGCGGAACAGCTCCCGTTGTTGACGTGCTCGATTACGGCGATACAGCCGCAAAATCGGGGCTTAACCTCTTGAACGGTCCGGGAAACGACATCGTTTCAATAACGAATCTTGCGGCGGCAGGCTGCCATCTTGTTCTTTTCACAACAGGCAGAGGCACTCCTCTCGGCGGTGCGGTGCCTACGGTTAAAATCGCATCAAACGATTCAATCGCAAACAAAAAATCCCATTGGATTGATTTTTCCGCATTCGGATCTGATAAAGACGCAAAAGCCGATGAACTGTTGAAACTTATAAAAAGAGTTGCCGACGGAGAAATGACCAAAAACGAGATTCTCGGCAACCGTGAAATTGCAATATTTAAAGACGGAGTAACGTTATGATTATTGATGCACACGCTCATTTATGGAAAAAACAAAACGGAATTGTAAACGGCAAACCCGTTTATGACGTCGGCGGCGGAAAAAGCGATTTCGGCGGTGAAATCCGTCAGATGATGCCGCCTTATATGACAGACGGCGAGAATTCCGTTGAGAGATTCCTTGCCAATATGGATTACGCAGGTGTCAGCGGTGCGGTTATTACTCAGGAATATATTGACGGCAATCAGGACGGATATCTGCTTGAGTGCAAAAGCGACAGAATAAAAATCTGCGCCTTGTATGAAGAAAAAACGCTTGGCGATGTTTCAGGTTTTGACGGCATAAAAATCTGTGCAGGTCGCCTTGCCGATAAAAATCTGCTCAATCACCTTGAACCCTTCAGAGTTGCAAATGATAACGGAAAATTTATTTCGATTGATCTTGCAGACGGCAACGAACAAACCGAAATGATGCAGAAAATCATTGGAATGTTCCCCGATTTGAGAATTGCAATCGGGCATTTCGGAATGGTCACAAGAGAAAACTGGCTTGAACAGATAAAGCTCGCAAAAAACAAGAACGTGTTTATCGAAAGCGGCGGTATAACCTGGCTTTTCAATGCGGAGTTTTATCCGTATCCCTCTGCCGTTAAAGCGATAAACGAAGCGGCTGACCTTGTGGGCTTTGAAAAGCTTATGTGGGGCAGCGATTACCCCCGCACAATGACGGCAATCACCTATAAAATGAGCCTTGATTTTATTGAAAAAACCACCGAAATATCTGAAGAAAATAAAAAACTTATTCTTGGCGAAAACGCAAGGAAGTTTTATTCATTCGCAGATATTCCTACCCCGCAAAAGGTAAGAAATATGGTTGAGGATTAACGAACCGTTAATATCAAAAAGACTGCACGAAATTATCTGTGCAGTCTTTATTGTTTCTGTATCAAACACCTGAAACCGTTGATATGTAAGGGATTTACTCCAACCGTTTCTCTAAATTCAACATAGCGGAAATATAGTTTTCTGACTGTGTCAATGTTGTCTGTAACGGGTCAAGGATTTGGATCGATATGGTTAAATTATTAGTATATGTATTCAAACACAAAATATTCATAAAAATTTAGTTTTTATAAAACTTTAACTACATAATCTATTAAACAAGAAACGGTTGCCTATTAATGTGAAAAGAGCAGTAGATAACTACTGCTCTTTTTGCGTAAATATAATAGTAATTGGGATAAATAGAGATAGTTGTTTTTTTGCCAGTCAACTATGAGTCAAGTAAAAAAACCTATATTTATCAAGGGTTTTGCGGACCCGAACATAAAACAATCAAGTTTCAGTCAAGTAAAATTATGCCCAATATGGCAAATATCGTCTGTTTTTATCTGACGTTGAGTCTTCTGAAATCTTAATGAGTTTATTTTCACATGCTTCATTGAGAAGTCGCGAAACCATTGAACTGTTTTTCATCGGAATAGCAAATCTTTCTCTGAGTGAAAAGTTTGTCATATATTCTCTGTTTAGTCAGGGTCAATTTCATGGATATTTATGGTTAATTTATTAGTATATGTTTTCAAACACATAATGGCAAAAGAAACAATAAAAATCCTGTAATCTTGTTCATTACAGTATGTGGGCATACAAACTATTTTTCAGAAATATATCCCCATATAATATTACCAATTTTGATAATTGCAATTATAATACCCCATATCCATAACCATTGAGGAATATTAATCATCGGTAACATTTTAATCATAGATGCCGTTACAAGCGCAAGGTCGGCTAATAATGAAAAGGATGCAGGGCGATTTTTTATAGTGCACTGTTATTGATTATTATTTTTTCTTATGCTATACTGTCGGTATCATATGAAAGAAGATGATTAAATGTACGATTACAAAAAAGCTCAGAAAGAAACTCTTGAAACCTTGCGTCAGCTTGATGACAACGTGTGGATTATGGAATACAAATGTCCTTACGGTCTTGATGCCATTCTTGAGCAGGGCACAAAAGGAATTATGGATGCTGTTAAATTTTTGCAGAAAGAGGTCAAGTTCCCTCATCTCGTGCAAAACCCCGATAAAGACGGTTTTGCCTGCTCTACATACAACGCAAAAACTCCTGCAGGCGACTATATTTTAGGCAGAAATTTTGACTACAAGGCCGCACCCTGCCTTGTTTGCTGGACTGCGCCCGAAAACGGATACAGAAGTATGTCGGTTGTTGACACAACTTTCTTCATTCACGGCACAAAATATTTCCCTATGGCAAAAGCCAAGAATCATCTTCGCGCATTGGCATCGCCTTATACCTCGATGGACGGTATAAACGAAAAGGGATTTTCAATCGCTGTTCTTGAAATCAAATCCAAGGCAACAAAGCAGAACACGGGGAAAAAGCCCATTATCACAACCGTTGCAATCCGTGCGGCTCTTGATAAATGCGCCACTGTGCAGGAAGGCATTGAACTTTTTGCATCATACGATATGCAGGATTTGCTCGGCATCAACTATCACTATCAGCTTGCCGATGCGCAGGGTAACAGCGCAATCATCGAATACGTTGATAACAGAATGGTTGTAATCAGTCAGGAAGAGGGCAAAGAAAATCTTATCCTCACAAACTACTTCCTCACTCCCGGCGGAGATAACCACGACGGCAGAGGTTATGACCGTTACGAAAAAATGGAAACAACTCTCAAGGCAAAAAACGGCATTCTCACCGAAGAAGAGGCTATGAAACTCCTCTCGGAAGTGCCTCTGCATTACCGCCACAAAACGTTCAAGCATATGGTTATTGCTCTCTGGAGTGCGGTTTATAACTGCAACGAAAAATCAATGCACCTTTGCGCAGGTATGGATTACGATACCGAATATAAATTCTACGTTGATAAGCCTTGCGAAGTTATCAAGGTGAAATAAGAAAACGCCCTCATCTGAGGGCGTTTTCTTATGCTTCTTTTATTACATATCTGTAAAAATCTACTGCAGGGGCAAGGGTATCGATATCAACATTTTCGTCGATGCCGTGGATACTGTCGAGCTGTTGGTCGTCGATTTTGAACGGAACAAAACGCAGGCAGTTTTCGCACACTCTGTTGAAATATCTGCTGTCTGTTGCGGCGTTCATGATATAGGGAACGGGTTTGTAATCGGGGAAAACGCTGTTGACCGCTTTCTCAATGAACTTGAACGCTTCACCTTTGAAGTCGGTGATTCCCGATTCGATTCCGTCATCGGTGATTACTGTTTCAACGTCATATTTCTTTGCAAGTGCGGTGATTGCATCGATGCTTGCTTTTTTGCCCTGATGATGTGAGAATCGCATATTGCCCACAACCCACGCTTCCTGAGGAATAACGTTTGTGCCCTCAGAGCCTTTGCTCATTGTGAAAGCAAGAGTTGTTCGCAGAAGTGCCGCACCTGAGGGAGAAATCATCGGCATAACCTTTTTGAGCACGGGTTCAAATGCTTTCACGTTTCCGCAGGCGAGTTTCATAACACCGCTCATTGTGGGTGCAAAACGCGAAAGAGTTTCTTTGACTGTATCGGACATCCTGACTTCAAAGCACTCTGCTTTTTCTGCCTCAACCATGAATTTTGCAAGGCGCACAAGCGGAGTGTTTTTGCCGGGTGCAGATGCGTGACCGCCGTTTGATTTTGCGATGAACTTAAGGTCAACGCAACCCTTTTCACCAACGCCGATCATTGCAAAAGTGCCTTCAGCACCGCCGATGGGGTCATATTTAATCATACCGCCTTCGTCGAGCACCATATAAAATTCAATGTTTCTTTCTTGCAATGCGAGCGAAATGGCATCTCCGCCTTCGCCGCCGATTTCTTCGGTGCAGGCTGAAACAAAATATGTATCTCTTTTAGGTGTAAAACCCTCTTTTATCAATTCTTCGGCAGCCTGAAGCATCATTGCAAGGCCGCCTTTTGTGTCAAGAGTGCCTCTGCCCCAAACTCTGCCGTCTGCAATTTCGCCCGAAAATGCGGGATGAGTCCAGTCACCGCTTGCTTCAACAACGTCGTGGTGATTCATCAGCAGAATCGGTTTCAGAGACTGGTCTGTGCCTTTCCATTTAAGTAAAAGACTGCCATCAAAAACTTCGCATTGAGCGGTATTGAAAAGATTGGGGAAAGTTTCACGAAGAACTTTGTGAAATTCCAGAAATTTAGCAATATCCTGATTCTCTCTTGATGAAATTGTTTCAACCCTGATAAGTTTTGAAAGAATTTCAGCATATTGCATTGCACGGTTGTTGCCCATTTTCACATCTCCCGAAAAATAATATTAATTATATCACAGTTATCCGATAAAATAAATGATTTGATTATATTTGTTTGATATTTTCGCGTGTGTGTCTTTGATTTTTATATATCAATCGTCTGAAACCGTTGATATGTAAGGGATTTACTTCAACCGTTTCTCTAATTCCAGCATTGCGGAAATGTAGTTTTCTGACTGTGTCAATGTTGTCTGTAACGGGTCTATTTTATGGATCGATATGGTTAAATTATTAGTATATATTTACAAACGCAGAATATTCATAAACATAAAAATTTTCTGTTTAGTTTGGTTTATTAATGATCGGATACAAACTTAAGTCTACTTCACAAAGTTATAAATATAACAATAAAAGCGTTGCCATCGGAAAATGGTTTATACTAAAATAAATTTTGATTTAAATAATGATTGTTGATAAGTTTTTTTGAATGTGATAAAATCGTTATGTACCTTTATAT
>JAXJVE010000329.1:0-2747 GCA_036308705.1 Acutalibacteraceae bacterium | reverse complement strand
TCTCAGGGTACAACACCCCGCCAGTTCACAGACCTTATCGGTTCACTTTGCGACCTTACAAGCGGTTCAGGCGACAAGGGTACACCCGTTGTTCTTGTTCAGGGCTATTTTGATAATTACACCAACTGATTTAAGGAGGATATAAAAATGAGCAGTAATGTAAGACCCGAATCAATGGCACGTATCACAACCCCCGAACTTGCAAATGCTTTCATTGAAGAGCAGATTGCTGAAGTTCGTGCACAGGTTGGCGATAAAAAAGTTCTTCTCGCTCTTTCAGGCGGTGTTGATTCATCAGTTGTTGCAGCCCTTCTTATAAAGGCTATCGGCAAACAGCTTGTTTGTGTTCACGTTAATCACGGACTTATGCGTAAGGGTGAAAGCGAACAGGTTATCGATATTTTCGGCAAAGAACTCGATGCAAACCTTATTTATATTGATGCAACAGACAGATTCCTTGATCTTCTCAAAGATGTTGCAGAACCTGAAACAAAAAGAAAAATTATCGGCGGCGAATTCATTAAAGTATTTGATGAAGAATCCGCAAAACTTGAAGGTATTTCCTTCCTCGCACAGGGCACAATTTACCCCGATATTCTTGAATCAGACGGCGTAAAGGCTCATCACAACGTTGGCGGTCTTCCCGAAGATATGGCAATGGAGCTTGTTGAACCCGTTAAGCTTCTCTATAAAGATGAAGTGAGAGTTGTCGGCGAAGCGCTCGGTCTCCCCCACGCAATGGTTTACCGTCAGCCGTTCCCCGGCCCCGGTCTCGGTGTAAGATGCCTCGGTGCCATCACCCGCGACAGACTCCATGCTCTTCGTGAAGCAGACGCTATTCTCCGTGAAGAGTTTGACAACTGCGGTCTTGCAGAAAAAGTATGGCAGTATTTTATCGCAGTGCCCGATTTCAAGAGCGTAGGCGTCAGAGACGGCAAGAGATATGAAGGTTGGCCTGCAATCATCCGTGCAGTAAACACAACCGATGCTATGTCAGCAACCATCGAAGAAATCCCCTATGATGTTCTTCATAAAATTACAGACAGAATTACACACGAAGTTGAAGGCATCAACCGTGTACTTCTTGATCTCACCCCGAAGCCGATCGGCACAATCGAGTGGGAATAATATCGTAAGGGCGTGAAACCCTTATTTATAGCCATTTTCGAGACTTGAAAGGTCAAAATGATACAGTTTTGATACTTCAGGTCGAAATGATACGGCAAAACACTACCCACTAATTTCATAATTGAGGAAAACCCTCTTGTATGAACGCTTAATCATACAAGAGGGTTCTTTTTATTTTGTTTCCTTTTTCTTGCGGTTCGGGAAGAAAGATTCATTGAAATCTATGTATTCCTCAATGGTAATCCAATCACGTTCACAGGCATCTCTCATAGAAAGCGACTCATATTGCCAGTCAAGGAACTTTTCTTCCTTAAGCTGATTCACCTTAACACGTGCCATATATCTTTTATAGTATTTATTATAAATCTGCAGTGCCTGATTATCGGCCGTCTTTGCTTTGTATTTTTCTGCGGATGCTATTTCACGGCAAAGTCTACCCTCGCCCTCTGCAATACGGCTGCAGCATTCAGTTGGATATTTACCTTTAACACGGAAATATTTTCCGCACCTTTTACACTTCTTTATTTTAATATCGCTGCTTAACATTTTAGTAAACTCAAGTTCAAGAAGCTCATCAACTCTGCCAAACATATAAGTTTCTTTCATAATTAAATTATAACATAAAAACCTATACACATCATCAATTTCAAATTCCGAGTCATTAAGAAAATCATAGTCTTCTTTTTTCAAGCCTCTTAGCTTACGAGCCTTCAAAAAATATTCTCTGTTTTTAAGTATTCTATCCCCGTCTGAATCTCTAGGAAGGTCAAGATACAATTCTTCCATTCTTTCCGTACGTTGAGGGATACCTTTTATCAGTCTATATAAGGAATATCTAACTATAGGAGTAGAACAGAGAAACATTTCAGGATGATAATCATTATCAAAACAAAACTGAATCTTTTCGGTATACTCTTTTTGTAAAGTTACAAGATAATTTCCATACCATTTTAGTTGCTCAATAAAATTATTATCAAAATCAAATCTCGGAGGACAAATCCCGCTATAAACAGATGCATAAAGTAACGGTTTCAGCATTGCAACTGTTTTGGCATAATCTAACGATAACACGGCATTTTTATGTGATTTATTGTATATCTTATGATTTTCAGTTTGAAAAATCTCATCATCTGAAATTGATTCATAAATATTAAGCAAGTAACTTAACGGAGTTTCAAAATCTGCATATATAAAATCAAATAATCCTTCTGACAAATCAAGATTTATTGTTGATTTACAAAAAATATTGATTTTAGGATATATCTTAGGATTCTCAACACCACGATAATAAATTTCTTTAATATTATTTTCATCCAAAAATTCAAATTCAATTTTTCCAGATGCAGCATTCAATTTTTGTCTTGCTTCATATACTTTTTCGTATTCATCTGTGTCTGAAATGAGTCTTTGGATTTTCACAATTTCATCTAAATGATGTTGAAAATACCGATTAAAATCGTCACCTAAAGCGGAAAATCCTTCATAGGTGAAGAAATATTCATCACGATAATCAGGCCATAATTCTACCAATTTTTTAGCACTGTCAACCTTTGCTCGATTGCTTAAAACACTAAGCACAGAGCCATTTTCAGGCGTTCTGTCCTTCAAATATTTATCGT
>JAXJVE010000328.1:0-3063 GCA_036308705.1 Acutalibacteraceae bacterium | reverse complement strand
TGAAGAATATCATCGGAAGCGAAGAAAATCTCACTCTTCTTATTGATAACGGCGGCGATCTTCACAGCTATGAACCGACTGCTCAGGATATTATCAGAATCGGTTCTGCAGATCTTTTTGTGTATGTTGGCGGCAACTCAGATAAATGGGTTGAATCAACGCTCAAATCAGCAAACAATCCCGATTTAAAAACGCTTGCTCTCACAGAAATTGTTGAAACATACAAAGAAGAATATGTGGCGGGTATGGAGCACGAACATCATAACGATCACGCCGCAGATGACGAACACGTATGGCTCTCACTCAGAAATGCAGCAAAAATAACTCAGGCTCTTTGCGATGCGGTTTGTGAAATTGATAAAGAAAACGAGCAGATATACAAAACAAATGCGGCTGATTATATTGCTCAGCTCAACGCACTTGATATTGAATATACCGCAGTAATTTCATCCGCAAAAAGAAACACTCTTGTTTTTGCAGACCGTTTCCCCTTCCGTTATCTTATCGAAGACTATTCTCTTGAATATTACGCCGCATTTGCGGGCTGTTCATCTGAAAGCGAAGCAAGTTTTCAGACAATGGCATTTCTGATTAACAAAACCAAAGAGCTTGGCATACCTCTTGTAATGACCATTGACGGCTCTGACGGTTCAATTGCAAAAACAGTATGCGAAGAAACAGGTGCAAAATCGGCTGAACTTGACTCCTGCCAATCAGTTTCTTCAGCTGATATCAAAAACGGTACAAGCTATATAAATATAATGAAAAGTAATCTTGAAGTTTTACGGGAGGCGTTAAACTGATGGCACTTATAAATATCAGCGATGTTTCCCTCGGATATGAAGGAAAGCCGATTGTAAGCGGTCTGAATTTCAGCGTTAACAAAGGCGATTATCTTTGTATCGTCGGCGAAAACGGCTCGGGAAAAAGTACACTTATGAAAACCCTTCTGGGTCAGAAACAGCCCATATCGGGAAAAATCGAGTTTTCAGACGGGCTTAAGCAAACAGAAATAGGCTATCTGCCTCAGCAGACCGATGTTCAGAAGGATTTCCCCGCTTCGGTAAAAGAAATTGTTCTTTCGGGCTGCCTTAACGGTTGCGGACTCAAACCGTTTTTTTCAAAAAAACAAAAAGCAACCGCATTAAAAAATATGGAAAAACTCGGCATAGCGGATCTTTCGTCAAAATGCTACCGTGAACTTTCGGGCGGCCAGCAACAAAGAGTTTTACTTGCAAGGGCATTATGTGCAACAAAAAAACTCATTCTTCTTGATGAGCCCGTTGCGGGTCTTGACCCTGTTGTAACGCAAAATCTCTATAAAATTATCAAAGAGATAAATGACGAAGGCACAACGGTTATTATGGTTTCTCACGATGTGGAAGCCGCCATAAAATACTCGTCACACATTCTTCATATATGCCACAAGCCTTTGTTTTTCGGCAAAAAAGAAGATTATGCCGTCAGCGATGTTTGTTGCCACTTTATCGACGGAGGTGACGGGAAATGATTGAAACACTCACCTCATATTTAAGCCATTCTTTTGTAAGATATGCACTTATTGCCGGTGTTCTTATTTCTCTGTGTGCGGCACTTCTCGGCGTTACGCTTGTGCTGAAAAGATATTCAATGATAGGCGACGGGCTTTCACACGTTGCTTTCGGTGCGATTGCGGTTGCAACTGTCTGCGGCACCGCACCGATGACTGTTGCTTTACCGATAACGATTGTTGCGGCGGTTATTTTGCTTGACGTTAATTCCAGCAAAAAAATCAAAGGCGATGCGGCAATAGCAATGATATCCGTAGGTGCTCTTGCACTCGGATACCTTCTGCTGAATATATTCTCCGCATCATCAAACGTCAGCGGTGATGTTTGCACAACACTTTTCGGCTCAACATCAATACTTACCCTTTCAAAAACAGATGTTATACTCTGCCTTGTGTTGACAGCGGTTGTAATTCTTGTTTTTATGCTTTTCTACCACAAAATTTTCGCCGTTACTTTTGATGAAAACTTTGCATCGGCAACGGGCACAAAAACAAAAGCAATCAACACTCTGATTGCGGTTATAACTGCAGTTGTTATTGTGCTTGCGATGAATCTTGTGGGTGCACTTCTTATTTCTGCACTCATCATCTTCCCCGCCCTTTCGGCAATGAGAATTTTCAAGAGCTTTTTCTCGGTTATCATAAGCTCTGCTGTTATCTCGGTAACTTGTGCGATTATCGGTATTTTCATTGCAATTCTTTACGGTACGCCAGTTGGCTCAACAATAGTTGCGGCAAACATTGCGGCATTTATAATCTGTATGCTGCTCGGCAAAATTGCAAAAAGATAAAAAATAACTCCGACGGTTAATTCCGCCGGAGTTTTAATTTTATTCAGCTGTTTCTTCTTCAGCAGGAGTTTCTTCCATAATCTTTGTAAACTCTTCGCCTGACATTTTTTCGTTCTCGAAAAGATACTGTGCGATTATATGAAGCTTATCCATATGCTCGTTGAGAAGATTTTCGGTTCTGTTATATGCACCTCTGATTATGCTTTCAATTTCAGCATCAATCTCGGAAGCAACGCTCTCGGAATAATTGCGTACCTGACCGTAATTCTTGCCGAGGAACACTTCGTTGTTATCGCTGCCGAACGCAATGGGGCCAAGCTTATCGCTCATACCGTATTTTGTAACCATACCTCTTGCAATTTCGGTTGCACGCTCAATATCGTTTGATGCACCTGTTGAAATATCACCGAGCACAAGAGCTTCTGCAACACGTCCGCCAAGAAGAGTTACAAGTCTGTCAAGCATTGCGTTTCTTGTCATATGAGCCTTATCTTCAATGGGTCTGTGAAGAGTAAAGCCGCCTGCCATACCTCTGGGTATAACAGAAATCTGATGAACGGGGTCTTCGTGCTCAAGATAGAAGCTGACAACTGCGTGACCCGCTTCGTGATAAGCGGTGATTTTCTTATCTTTTTCGTTGATTCTGTGTGACTTCTTTTCTGAACCAACCTGAACTTTAAGAGCAGCCTCATCAATTTCTTCCATTGTGATAGCCTTTTTATC
>JAXJVE010000327.1:0-5071 GCA_036308705.1 Acutalibacteraceae bacterium | reverse complement strand
GGAATATAAGCTTTATAAAGCCGATGTATCCGATTACAATTCAATCAAAGAAGTTTTTACAGACGCCGCCGAAGTTTTCGGGGGCGTTTCTGTGCTGGTTAATAATGCGGGCATTGCTCAGCAAAAACTCTTTACCGATATAACTCAGGAGGAGTTTGACAGAATAACAGCTGTTAATTTTAAAGGTGTTTTTAATTGCTGTCAGTGTGCGGTGCCGTATATGGTCAATGAAAAGGCGGGTAAAATCATCAATATATCTTCAATGTGGGGCGTTTGCGGTGCATCCTGTGAAACGGTATACTCGGCAACAAAAGCTGCGGTTATCGGTCTGACAAAAGCTCTTGCACGGGAACTTGCCCCGAGTAATGTTCAGGTTAACTGTGTTGCACCCGGTGCGATTGATACCAAAATGAACAACAATCTCAGCGATGAAGATAAACAGGCATTTGCCGCCGAAATACCTATGGGCCGCTTCGGAACAGCAAAGGAAATTGCGGGCGTGGTTTCTTTTCTTGCAAGCGAAGATTCCGATTATGTTACTGCTCAGGTTATCACGGCAGACGGAGGTCTTACTTGAAATTAATGGTCAATATGCCGAAAAAACTGCATAGTTTTTAGTCATAGTTCACTATTGATTTAATAAGTTTAATATGTTAAAATCTATTATATATTATAGAGAGTTATGTTTGGAGGAAAGACTATGGCAAAATGTCCAAAATGTGGTCGCAAACTTACTATATTTGATTGGAAACCCAATTGCCCCGATTGCGGCGTAAACCTTGTTTATTACGGTATGGAAGAAAGGCTTATGGCTGAGGCTGATGCAGCTGAAGCAGAGCACGCACGTACCCAGAAGAAGATGGACAGACTCAAAGCATCGTTCATCGGCTCACCCCTTACAATAATCAGAATTGTTCTTTCAATTCTTCCCATTGCAGCTTTGCTGCTTCCCCTTGCGAATATCACATTCACAGGTCCTTTTATTACTGAAAGAACTTCAACAATCGATCTTCTTAAGCTGATTGATGTTGTTCCCAATCTTGATTTTGGCGGCTTGTTCCTTATGATGGGTTCAAATATTGCTGAAATCGGTGCAGGTTTCCTCGGACTTTTCGGTTCACTTGCCGCACTTCTTCTTTCGGTTGTTTTACTTGTTGTAAGCCTTCTTATGCTTACAATGTCATGCGGTAAACTCGGCAACCTCAGAAACCTTACTTTAAATTCACTTGCAGTTATTTCTGCAGTTGTTTCAATTGTATTCTATAACAGCTTCTCATCAAACATTATGGCTGCATTCCCTGATTTTGTTAAGGGTGCATCCGTTCAGTGGGGCAGTTACGTTTATGTTGCATTGATTGTTTGCCTTCTTGCTATCAACATCGTTCTTGCAATCAAAGGTATCAATGTTAAGTATAAGCAGTGCTTTGTAGGCGGTATCCCCGCAGATGAGTATTTTGAACTCGTTGAGAGAGGAACAGATACAGATACAATTCACAAGCTTATGGCTGAAGCTCTTGCAAAGAAAGATGTAGCTAAAGCTGAAGAAAAAGCTGAATAACAAAAATCTAAGGCTTGCACATTGTGCAAGCCTTCTTTTTTTATTCAATTACCGTTGTGCCTGAATCTTCGCTTTCGGTGTCAGACACATTGCTTTCATCGGGTGCGGTGGATTCCTCACCTGAATCGGATTCGGTTGTGCTTTCTTCTCTGCCGGGTATGGTCAGGTCAGGCAGAGTGAATATGGGTATTCTCGACGTTTCATCATCGTTGCCGTTAAACCAGTCGCCCGAGAAGTATTTACGGGTTGTGGTTTCTTCTTCATCGTCGTCATAATTGCTTTCGCTTTCGTCATAACTGCCCGAAGAATTTGATGAACCCATTGCAAGGTCGATTGCCGAAACGTGAGTTTCGGGATCAATCTCGATATTTGTCTGACCGTAGAGAGCGAGCTGAAGCTCTCTTGCCGCTTTGATATAGTCAACAATCCATACGTCAAGGTAGCCCGAATATGTGCGGAAGCCTCTTACACCGTATCTGAACTCTTCCGAAGGCTCAACCATACTCACTATTTCGTATTTCATCCAGCCTTCACGCAGAGCCTGTGTGCCGTATGATATAATCTCGGCTGTTTTTATATTTGTTGTAACATAAGGAAGGAAAGTTTCGATTGCATTATAAATATCGCTGAGAGATGATGCTTTTACGCTTCTGATAACGGAACTGATAAGTTCACGCTGCCTTCTTGTTCTTTCAACTTCGCTGTCAAGCTTTCTGATTCTTGCATAAATTAATGCCTGCTCGCCGTTGAGCAAAACACTGTCGCCGCTTGTGAAGCCCTTGACTTTTGTTGTTCTGTTCATATACCTTGCTTCCGCTTCGGTAATGGGAACACGTACACCGCCGAGAGAATCAATGGCGTTTTTGAAGGACTGATAGTTTATTGAAACATATTGGTCAATCTCGATTTTATAGTTGTTGGAAAGAACTTCCATCAGCTTTGCGGCACCGCCCCAACCGTATGAATGGTTGGTTTTGCAGTATCTTTCCTGGCCGTTTATATCCATATAGGTATAGGAATCACGAAGGAACGATGTAATTGTTATCTTTTTGGTTTTTGTGTTGACTGAAACAAGCATCGTTGAGTCTGAACGGTGAGTGCCTTCTTCGTCATCTTCGCCGACAAGAAGAATATTGATAACCTTTTTGCTGCGGATATGATCGCCGCCGTTTGTTGCCCAGGCTTTAAGCAGCTCCTTGATGGAGTTTGCATCTTCAATATCGGATATTGTACCGAAATTAAGGTTTTCATCCATTTCGTAATCGTCAAAAACAGCGTCCGAGTTGCCGAAATGACCGTCGCTCTGATTGATAAGATTAAGAATATTGAAAAATCCGAGAATTGTATCGGCATTTTTTACCAATACTGCTCCGCCGAGAGAAGAAATCATAATGGCGATGCAGATAAAAATGCTGAAAAAAGCTTTGTGTACTGCGAAGAAAGCTGCGAATGACTCGAGTTTTTTCTTTCTCGGTTTCTCAGGCTTACTGTAGCTTGAGATGTCTTCGTATTCATCGTGCTTTTTATTTTTTTTGCTCAAGATATCACCTGCGAATCTGTGTGTATATAAATGTTATTTTTGTTTATTTCAACATTATAACATATTATTTGCCAAAAGTTAACACTATATATAGAATTTGTTTGAAAATTTTCGAAAAATTAATACATATATTTTGTGGATGATTACGATTTTTCAAGGAAACTTGCATTAACCCATCCACGAACGGAATTATATTCTACATACGCCCAACCGGGAACGGATCTGAGCACAATTATTGTAGTGCCGTTGGAGATTTTTGCAAGAGATTCGGATGAAGAACTTTTTTCTGCTCTTATATTCAGCATACCGCCGTTGGTTTTTACTTTATAGTTGCCGGGTGAGAGTGCCTCAACATCAGCGGGGACAACATCAATGCTGTAATATACTTTGCCGTTTTCAAGTTCGTTGCCGTATGCTTTGTACATTTCGCTCACGGTTACAAGCTTAAATCCTTTTTCGATCAGTCCGGGAATGATGAGCTCGCATAAATCAGCGGTGAAATCATAAATATCGTGCATAAGAACGATATCGCCGCTTTCTGCGGAGTTGATAACATTTTGTGAAATTCTTTCAAGGTCGGCATTTCTCTGAGCCTCAGATCTGCCTTTGTTTGCGGCATCTTTATAACGCCAGTCGTTGGTATCGACAGACCACTGTATAATGGGCATTCCGATTTCGTCTTCAACATTTTTGAAGTTTCCGCCCGGAGCTCTGAAAAGTGCGGGAGCAACACCCGTAAGCGATTTGAGAGTTTCGTTGGGAGTGTTTACCTGCTTTTTGATTTCTGCTGCGGAGCATTTAGTAAGGTTTTTGTGGTCATTTGAATGGTTTGCAATTTCGCAGCCCATATTATGTGCACGCTCAATGGTGGAAATATTTTTTTCAATATTATAACCTACAAGAAAGAATGTTGCAGTCGCACCGTTACGCTCAAGTATATCGAGAATTCTGTTTGTTGTTGATGCTTTCGGGCCGTCATCGAATGTAAGGGCGATGAGCTTGTCTTTGGAAGTATATTCGGGTTTTGCGGTGGTCAAAGGTTCTGTTGAGTTTTCAACGGCAATATCAGAGCCGCCTTCACCGCTCGGTATATTATCTTCAGACGGTGTTTTTGAACATGACGAGAATATACATAAAAGGCACAGAATCAATGCTGTGAATGATAATGAAGATTTTGAATGTTTCATTTTATATTTCCTTTCTGAAATTATAATACATACATTTATATTATATAGTAACAATTCGACTTTAATTTTACAAAAAAGAAAAAAAGATTATATTGGAGAAATTTTTACCTTTTGTTCAAATTTTGCCCTTTTTTGCTGTACTTTGTAATGGGAAAATGCTATAATTTATGCGGAGAGTGATTTTATGAAAAACATTGTTCTTATAGGTATGCCCGGTGCAGGTAAAAGCACAATCGGGGTTTTGCTTGCTAAATCAACACTTATGGATTTTGTTGATACGGATTTGCTTATTCAGAAGCAGTATTCTTCAAGCCTCTGCGATATAATAAACCAAAGGGGAATAGACGATTTTTTGAAAATTGAAAATGATGTTATCTGTTCCTGGAATTTTGCAAACTGCGTTATCGCAACAGGGGGCAGTGCGGTTTACGGCGAAGAAGCTATGAAAAAGCTTTCAGAAAACGGAACGATAGTTTATCTTAAGCTTGAGGCTGATGAACTTGAAAAAAGAATAAACAATATTCATACACGCGGAATTGCCATGAAAGAGGGTACAACTATTAAAGAACTGTATTCTCAGCGTGCACCGCTTTATGAAAAATATTCCGATAAAGTGCTCAACTGTGCATCTCTCACCCCTGAACAATGCGTTGACGAAATAATAAAGATGATATAAAAGAAAAATACCGATGCATTTGCATCGGTATTTTGTCGTGGTGACCCGGACGGGAATCGAACCCGTGTTACCGCCGTGAAAGGGCGGTGTCTTAACCGCTTGACCACCGG
>JAXJVE010000326.1:0-1934 GCA_036308705.1 Acutalibacteraceae bacterium | reverse complement strand
TACAGATATGCGGAAATTATGCCTTATCATACACTCGGAACCTCAAAATCTGAAAAGATAGGCAAAACCGCCGCATACACTCACAGCAACGCAAGTGAAACGGAAATTGCACATTGGTGTTCACTTTTTGAATCTTACGGTGTAGATGTAAGAATATCAAAATAAATGAGGTTTATTTATGACAGATTTACAATATATCGATCCTTTTCTTTACGGATATTTTCTTGACGAAACACTTGAACACGGAGAGAGAGTCGGTCTTGCTCTGCTTCACGCCGCAAAAAATATTGAAATAAGATTTTCAGACCGATTGCTTCCCGAAACCGCATTTGAAACAAAATACGGAAGTTCGGGTTACTCCCCTTCCGAAGGTCTTTGGTTCTCTGATGATAATATTATGAAGCTTGCAGATAATTTCCCCGAACACAAAGAAACACTCTTCAGGTATATCAGCGAATTGAAAATATTCAGAGATAAATCAAAAAGACTTTTTTCGGAGTATACAGAAACACTCAACCGTTCATCTGCACAATGGGGCGGCGGTTGGGGCGGACATTCAAACCCCGACTATGGCAGAATAGTTAATTCAGGCACAGAATATATCCGCACAATAATCGAAGAAAACAAAAACAAATATCCGAGCGAAGATTGGTTTTACCGTTCTTGTTCATATACACTTGATGCAATAGATATTATCGGTGAAAGATACCGTGAAGCGGCACTTCTTAAAGCCGAGAAATGCGAAAATTCCGAGGACAAAGAATTTTTGCTCAGAATGGCAAAAGCATTTGAAACCGTACCGCAAAAGCCCGCTTATGATTTTATGTCGGCAATGTGTTCTTTTATGCTCATCTTTGCTCTTGACGGCAGTGATTCACCGGGACGTTTTGACCAATATATGTACCCCGCATATCTGAAAACAGAGAATAAAGAAGAGATAACAGACTTGCTCGACAGACTCTGGGATTATTTTCACATTCACCGTTCGTGGAATCTTTGTATTTCGGGTAGTGACGAAAATTGGAACGATGAATCAAACGAACTTACATATGATATTCTTGCTATGGTAAGAAAAAAATTATATCAGACTCCGAATCTTACCTGCCGAGTCCATAAAAACACGCCCGATAAACTCTGGAACGCCATTGCCGATACCCTTGCATCGGGAACGGGTCTTCCGTCTTTATATAACGACGATGTGGTTTGTGCCGCACTTGAAAAGATAGGTATTCCGCCCGAAGACAGCCACGATTACTGTATGAACGGCTGCAACCAGATAGATATTCTCGGCAAAAGCCATATGGGTCTTGAAGACGGAGAGGTTGTTTTCACAAAGTGCCTTGAATTTGCTTTGCACAACGGTGTGAACGCTATGAACAGCGAAAAAGTTTCAATCGAAACGGGCGATCCGAGAACATTCAACACCTACGAAAGATTTGAACGTGCTTTTTTTGATCAGCTTGAATATGTTACATATAATTCCTGCAGCAGTGCAAATACATATCAGCACCTTCGCGGCATATCTGAGCCTCATCCCCTGAGATCCTGTCTTATTGAAGGTTGCCTTGAAAAAGGACGGGATTACAGAAACGGCGGCCCGCTTTATAATCACGGTCAGATTCTTGCCGAAGGTATAGCCGATACGGGCGACAGTCTTTACGCTGTAAAAAAACTTGTATTTGACGAAAAAAAGTATACAATGTCTGAACTTATCGAAGCTCTCAATTCAAATTTTGAAGGATACGAAAAACTTCGGTATGATTTTAAAAACTGCGAAAAGTTCGGCAACGACATTGAATATGTTGATAAAATAACCGCAAAAGCGCTCAACCGTTTCTTCACCGTTCTCAAGCGTAACAATACATACAGAGGCGGTGTTTTTACAGGCGGCTGCAGTACCTATAACCGTGCGGCAAATTACGGCAGACGAATAG
>JAXJVE010000325.1:0-3597 GCA_036308705.1 Acutalibacteraceae bacterium | reverse complement strand
CGTATAATATATTTATCAACATAAATATTTTCAAAATAGCTGCTGAAATTATAATCCGATTCACATTCGCTTGTTGTTTCAAACGGTTTTCTGAGAACCGCTTTCTGATATGCCGTAAGCTGTGAAAGGAGTTCATCGTCTTTGAAAATACTTTTAAGATACGGGTTCAGTTCATCGTAAAAACGGTCCAAGTCCGCACTTGCACGAAGGAACATAAACTCATAGTGATCCCACACGAGATTGCCCGTATAGGAAACGGTGAATTTCGGCGTTATGCCGTTTGCAATACCTTTGAAGGATTCTTTGACTTCACCGTAAAAATCGCCGATAAAGGGCAGATTGTTTGTTTCAATATAATTCATAAGCCCTTCATAAAAAGCTCTGTAACCTACACCGAGCTCATAATAAGCATAAATTGAAAAACATCTGAGCAGACCTACGGCGTGCATAAGCTGAGTGAAAGCGGCGAAAAGTCCGCATTTTTGCCAATCATCGCAAGGCATTGTTGCGGTCTGTGTTATAACATTGATTTTTTCGGGGATATAATATGCATCGGCAGCGCAGTGAAAACGAACTATTTCTGCTCTTGATGTTTTTATACCGTGCTGCTCGATATATTCTTTCTGACCGAGTTTTGAATTTGGCAATACGATGCAGTGGTATACTTCAAAAAGTTTATGCTGACCGATTTCAAAAAGCTTGCATATTCCGTCAAGAAAACTGTTATAGGTTTCACCGGGCAGACCGAGTATCAACTCAGAATATACCTGAAGATTTTCTTCGTGATAAAGGCTGAAATTCTCGCGGAATTTATCGAGCGACATATTTTTTCTGCCGATATTTTCGAGCACAACGGGGCTGAGGCTCTGAAGAGAAATTGTTGCACCTTCACGGTCAACACCCTTACGGTTAAAGCGGCGTACAATCTCACGCACACGCTCACGGTTGCCTTTTGAATAGTTGATTCTTACTCTTTCGGGATATCCGTATTTTTCTTTGGCGGCAACAAGTGCATCTGCGATTACAAGGTCATCTTTGCCTATTCCGAAGTTTGCGTCTGCACCCCATACAAAACCGATTTTGTGCTGACCTATCCATTCGATTTCGGCAAGCACTTTTTCAAGCGGAAAATATCTTGTTTTTTCTTTAAGCGGGCCCCAATCACAATATGCACAGGAGTTAGGGCATCCTCTTGATGTTTCGAGTATTGTGTTGAATTCAAGCTCGGGATGGCTTTCGTATATTTTATCAAACCAGCCGTCGAGGTAGGGCGAAGCGTAGTCTGTACGGCAGAGAGCTTCTTTTTCGGCAACAACGCAGCCGTTTTTACCGCGGTATGCAATGTTTTTTGTGTGCTCAGCGGTGCCGTTTGTAATTGCGTTGAGCAAAGCGGCAAAGGTGATTTCGCCTTCACCAAAGCAGAGAAAATCCACCTGAGGGTTTTCTTCAAGAAACGATGCATCGGGCGGAATATTGTGCCCGCCGAAAACCGTTATGCAGTCGGGATATTTTTTCTTTATTGCATCGGCAAGAGCAAGGTGATATTCGGTATTCCACACATAATTCGAAAAGCCGACAACTGCAGGCTCCTGCATTTTATCAACAACACTCTCAATATCTTTGCGGATAAAGATAAAATCCCTGAATTTGTATGAATTTATTACGCTTTCGTCTTTGAATGCGTTTGCAATAATGACGCCTGCGGTATAAGGCAGATATACAACTTTTGAATTTTTGCCTGATGATACATCCACCTGAACAAAATATACATTCTTTTTTTGCAAAAAATCACAACCTTTATGTTATATATTGTAATAACAAATTCCGATAATTGCAATACCTACTTGAATAAATTAATATTCTCTGTTATAATACTACTGTAAATATTAAAATAGGAGAGTGCGGCATGAACAAAAAGTATTTTATCAGCTATATCTGTGACGGTATCAGAATCAATTCAAACGATATTGAAAATGATCATTATTCACTTGAAATCAGCGATGCAGACGGCAGATATACCGTTACCCTTAATCCCAAATGCAAAATTGAAATGGTTGATTTCTATGTTGAATTCCCTTATGAATTCAAGGCACGCGATCTTTTCTTCGGTGCGGGTTATCAGTCATGGACATATACAAAAGAATATAACAGCAAGGATATAATGAAGGGTACAATCAAGCTTTCGCACATTCATCCTTATCTCAGACATTATGCAAGCATCACCAGTGACGACAGAATAGTTAAATATTCACAGAAGCCCGGCGAATTCCACAGCCACGGTTATACATACATCCGCAACGGTGAGGATATGAAGCTCTGGGGTTCACTCAGCGAAAAAACGGGTTATACATATTTTGCGGTTAAGATGAACGAGAATTATTTCTCAATTCATAAAGATGCTCTCGGCAAGGTTGCCGATAAGCCCTGGAAGGTATTTGATATTGTTTATTTTGAAGGCACATACGATGAAGTTTTTGATAAATACTTCAAGATGTTTGAAATGCCAGAAACAAGAAAGGGTGCAATGAGCGGTTATACTTCATGGTATAACTATTTCCAGAATATTACCGAAGATATCATTATCCGTGACCTCAACGGTCTTGACCCCGCTAAGGATGAAACTTCAATCTTCCAGATTGACGACGGTTATGAGCCTTATGTTGGCGACTGGCTTGATTATTGCGACAAATTCCCCAAGGGTATGAAGTATATTGCCGATAAGGTGCACGACAAGGGCTACCTTGCAGGTATCTGGATTGCTCCTTTCAGTTGTCAGAAGATTTCAAGAATCGCAAAAGAACATCCCGATTGGCTTATCAAAGAAAACGGCAAACCCCAGCTCGGCTGTATTGCATGGGGCGGTGCATATACGCTTGATATTTATAATGATGAAGCAAGAGCTTATATCAAAAAGGTTTTTGATGTTGTCCTCAATGAGTGGGGCTACGATATGGTTAAGCTCGACTTCCTTTACAGCGAATGTGTAATTCCCAGAAACGGCAAGTGCCGAGGCGAAATTATGTATGATGCAATGTCACTTCTTCGTGAGTGCGTAGGCGACAAACTCCTTCTCGGCTGCGGCGTGCCCATGAGTGCCGCAATCGGCGTATGTGACGCCTGTCGTATCAGCTGCGACGTTGACCTTACATACAAGGGCAAGATTTATAACCACATTCACGTTTCAAACGAAATGCTCAGTGCACAGAGTGCAATCAACAACTCAATCTTCCGCCGTCACCTCAACGGCAGAGTATTTATGAATGACCCCGACGTATTCTTCCTGAGAAACGATAATCTTAAATTCACCTGGGAGCAGAAGAAACTGCTTGCTAAAATCAATAATCTTTGCGGTAACGTTCTTTTTGTTTCGGATAACGCAGGCGATTATGATGCAGTACAGATGAGCCTTCTCAAGAAATACTTCAAGAAAACAAACGAAAAGATTGTTTCTGCAGAGCGTTTTAACCCCGATGTTATCAACATCATCACCGAAGAAGACGGCAAAACAAAAGAATTTATGTTTAACATAAAAGAGGGTAAAGTCCTCAAAGGTGACCTGTAAAAAATAAGCAGAGAGTTGGGCGAACTTTCATAAGG
>JAXJVE010000324.1:0-8164 GCA_036308705.1 Acutalibacteraceae bacterium | reverse complement strand
GATGACAGCTTATGATTTTATGCCCGAAATAAACACAGAAAAATGCGATAACGGCGGATACATAACATCATGCAAATACAAGGATGTTGACGGCACATTCATACTCCGAACATTCAACGATAACACGCGTTTCCGTGAAATCGAATCGGGTGCACTTGAAGACTGTATGACGGCAAGACTTTCAAATTCAGACCCGACTTTTGACGATGTTGCAGAAAGCTTTACGGGTGCATTTTCAAGAAAGCACAGCGACGACGGCTTCTTCAACAACGCAATAATACATACTATTTTCATAAATCCTGATAACAGACATATTGAATTTGCAGTTATCTCAAAGGGCAAAACCGAATACAAATCAGCTGAAGAGTATGAAGAAATTTACAGCAAAAAGCTTGCTGAATCCCCGAAAATTTCGCTTAACAAAGACGGCCAAAAATATGAACTGAGCAATGAAATTCTCAAATCAACCGTTATGGTAAATGCGGTATACCCCATTTATAAACACGGTGATTATATTATTCATCACACCCCCGGCAAGCGTTGGGACTGCCTTTACACCTGGGATTCCGGCTTTATCGGTCTTGGTATGATTGACTATTCAAAGCGTTTTGCAGAATACAGCCTTGATACATACTTCAGCGATGAAAGTAACCCCGACTATGCATTTTTGCATCACGGCTCGCCCGTGCCCGTACAGATGTATCTTTACCTTGAACTGCTCAAGCGTGAAAACGATAAATCTGCACTTCTCGGTTTATATAACAGAGCAAAGCTTTATTATGACTTCCTTGCAGGAAAGCTCAGAGGCTCCACAACTGCAAAACTCAAAAGCGGACTTACTACCACTTATGATTATTTTTACTCAACAAGCGGTATGGACGATTATCCGCCTCAGGTTGCGATGATGGACAGAAACATAAGAGATACAACCGCACCCGTTATATCAACCGCACAGCTTATCCGTTGCGGTAAGATTCTGAGTATGGTCGCATCAAAGCTCGGCAAGAGCGAAGATGTTTCGGTTTACGGCAAAGATATTGAAAAGCTCACTCAGGCACTTACAAAATATTCGTGGGATAAGGAAAGCGGATATTTCAGCTATGTGCTTCATGATAAAGACTATAATCCCACAGGTTTTATGCTCAGTGACGACGGTGAAAATCTCAACAAAGGTCTTGACGGAATCTACCCCATCATTGCAGGTGCTTGCAACGATGAACAGAGAAAAGCCATTCTCGGGCATCTCAAGAGTGAAAAAGAAATGCTCTGTCCTTACGGCATAAGTGCAGTTGATATGACTGCGGGCTATTTTATGGTGAACGGATACTGGAACGGAAACGTATGGTTCCCCCATCAGTGGTTTATCTGGAAATCAATGCTCGACCTCGGAGAAAGCGATTTTGCATATACCATTGCCAAGCTTGCCCTTGATATCTGGAAGCGTGAAGTTGATTATTCATACTACACCTTCGAGATGGTAAGTGTTGTAACGGGCAGAGGCGGTTGGTTCCATAATTTCGGCGGCCTTTCAACGCCCATAACAATGTGGTCAAACGCCTATTTCAAAGCGGGTACATTCAACACAGGTTTTGACACATGGGTTGATAAAATAAACTTCGATGCAGACAACACAAAAATGAATGCCGATATCACATATTTCGGCAAAAACAAAAAATTCACCGTCATTGCAACAATGAATGACGATGAAAGAAAAAATTATAAAGTTATCTTTGACGGCAAGGAAATCGGATATAACGAAAGATTCAAGGGTACGCTTGAAATCACACTTTCTGTTGATGATAATGAGATTCACAATCTTATAATTGAATAAAAATTACAGGCGGTTCGTTATGAACCGCCTGTGTTTTTATTTTTTGAGAAATTCATCAAGTGACTTGCCTGATGCAAGCTCATCCTTATAGATTTCTTTTGCACAGTCTTCGCAGATTGCGAGATCTTCTTTTTCAAAATCCTGAGTTACATAAAGCATAAACTCATCGCTGGGGAAATATGACTTGCCTTTGATTTTTGATTCGCAGTTGGCACAGATATAATCTTCATAATCCTCGGGATCATATTTAACCGTGGGTTTTGCTTTTGTTGTTGAAGAAGAGACTTCTCCGGGGATTATATCTGTTTTATTATCATCTGCGGTTATAAATACAATTGTCACAACCGCTATTGCAACAGCAATAACCGCAGCAACAACCGCAATTATTATATTTCTTTTTTTGCTATTCATTGAAATTCCTCCTGTTTATCTGAAATTAAATCCGAGCGCAAAAAGCTGTGATGAGGGCGTTATTGAATATGTTGTGTATGATGTGCCTGCAACAGAATTTACATATTCAATAATTTCGCTTGATGCTTCATATCCCAGAAGACTGTTTTGTGCTTGCCTGAACAAATCTTTATCCGAAAAACATATCTGATTTGATTTTGATTTGTTTTTGACATTCTGAGCTGCCATTTCTTTGATTTTATTTAAATCATATTCTTCAAGATAATATCCTTCGTGCACAAAATAATTGCAATCTGTTTTGTTACACAACGGCATAGCATCGGAATAATCGAGCTTATGCTCTCTGAGAAGCTGTTCGGTTGTCATTGCAAAATATTCATAGCTTATTGAATCACCCTGATCAAGTTTCGGGTCAGTATTTGAAGAATCAGCCCAGGTAATATCCATATAATAATATGCACCGTCAATCTTCACAAGATTCCATCCGTGTGCCTCACCTTCGCCAAAACCCGTCACATAGATACATTCCATACCCATCTGCTCAAAAAGATATTTCGCAGCTGCGGCATAACCCGCACAAACAACTTTTTTGCCTTTAAGCGCACCGTAAACCGTACGCATATCATCGGGGTCGGTCATTCCGTAATTATTATCGTTACCGTGTTTTTCAAGGGTAACCGAATCATAATCAACGCTGTTTACAAGATATTCAAAAACCGCAAGGGCTTTATCAAATTCGCTCGGATTGCTGCCGAGCCCCGAAATAAAATTTGCAGCGATTTTTTCAACCTCCGCATTTCTTTTATCGGCTTCGGATTTATTCAGAACATATCTGAAAGTTAAATTGGTAACTTTTCCCGAAAGAGAATGGAATACACATCCTCTTGTCGCCAACCAATCTATATGAGGATTATCGAGTAAAAAATACTGATAAACCTTTTCCCAATCGTCCGTATTAAGGATTACGGGAACAGTATCGATGCTGTCATCAAAAGCAAGAACTGCCTGACTGACAGCATCATATGCCTTTTTTTCATCTGCTCCGAGCATATTATAATAAAATCTGCTTTTTGAACTGTTGGGCTTTACGGGTTCAGAGTCTGACTGCGTGGTTTTTTCGCTCTGCGAAACAGATGCGGAAAAATCGGGCTCCGTGCCGGGTATCGCCTTATCAAAAATACGGGTAAATATCAGAAGCAGTAATGCAATAACAGCAAGAATTATTATGCCCTTTACTATATTACCCTTTGACGATTTTCCTTTTTCAACACGGTCTTTTTTCTTTTCCTTATTATTTCTCTGCGGAGCAACGGGCACACGCTCTCTTGCAAAGAATCTGGGATCAAGAGGATCCTGAACATTATAGAAAGGTGTGGGGCCGTTCAGAACAGTTCCCTTTGAGAAAGGATAAACCTGACAAAAACGGATAAAACCTTTGCCGTAAACATCATTTCTGTTTGCGGTTCTGATTTCTTCACGCCTTGCAATAACAGGCTCATTTATAAGGTAAGCATACTGCACCTCAACCCACTTTGCCATACCTTCATAAATTTCATCAAGAGATTCTTTGCCGTATTTATCGGAAATTTCGTTTTCTCTCCAGTTAATATACTGCCAGATATGGGTAAGTTCGTGTGCCATAGTGAGCATTGAAGAAATTCTGGGCGAGCCGTTTTCGATAAGAAGCGAAAAACCGTTTTTATCGCTGATTGCAACACCGAGAACTCTTCCGTCACCGCCCGGTGTGGGCACAAAAGATTTGCCGATGCGTTTGTGAAGGTTCTTGGAATTAACCATTTCAACACGGATTCCCGCATTGATTTTTATACCGAAGAACGATTCCATATTACGCTTGACATCTTCAAACAGGGCTTTGAAATCCTCTTCGGTTTTGATAGCTGTTCTTCCGCAGGACATACATCGATCTCTGCCGTCAACAAGGGTTTCATATTCAACACCGAGAATTTCGCAACCGCAGAAATCACAGAATCTTCCGTTTGATGTTGAAGGGTCATGAGCCGAAACAATTCTGTCTGTAATATTTCTTCCGTTTCGTGCCCGTTTGAGAGAATTACCCGAACCGAATCCGAGCTGATTAAGATAATCAAGAGAAGAGGTTGTATTGATACCGTTGGCTTCTTTTCCGCCAAAAAGCATATAATGCCTCTCGTGATATCCCGAACGTTCAAACGGTGCGGAAATATTTTTAACAGGCTGAACAGGTTCAGGAATATCGGCAGATATCGGCTGTTCGGCATCCTGAATTCCGTCATCAGACTGTTCCTCTTCTTGCTGAACAGGTTCGGTTTCTTCGGCGGGCTCCTGCGGAATCTCTTCAGCTATCGGTTCAGCAGTTTCACCGTAATCCGAACCCTCGGTTTTATCTGCAGGTTCGTCATCAACAGGAGGTTCATCCGAACCGTAACTTATGCTGAATCTGATTTTCGGCACAACAGAAGCTCTGACAACAGGTTCTTCATCCTTATCTGTTTCGGGAACAGAGGTTTCTTCGGGCTGATTGTTATTTTTTTTGCGTTTTGAGAACAATCCCTTTTTCTTTTCAACCTGAACAGAAATTTCTGCATTGTTATCAAGCGTTTTTTCTGTCGGCTGCTCTGATACAACAGGCGGAACATAAGAAGTATTCTCTGAAGAATCAAGGCTTTCTTTTTCCTTCTCAGCGTGCCATGAAAGATAATCCTGCATAATGCTGAAAATTCTTCTCAGATTTCGCTCAACCGCAACAAGAAGTCCGAGGTCAAGCTGACTGTCTTCAATAATATAAATGCTGTTGCGTGATAATTCGTAACCCTCAGTTCCCGTAATAGAGGCTGTAAGCGGGCCGAATTTACCGTTATCCGCCGTTAATTCTTCGTAAGTTACCGCAGTAATGAACGGCTGATTATCAGCAAACAATGTTCTGAAAATTTCATTGAACAAAACGGTGGTTGTGTATCTTACTTCATCATTGACCTGACCGTCTGTTGAAGGAAGCTCAATTCTGAGAATTTCTTTATTATAATAAATTCTTTCAGGAATTCCGCTTATATCATCAAATGAAATCTTCTCTGCAGCTTCAAAATTCTTATATGAATTCATACGGTAATATCCGGGTGTTTTAACGCAGATATCCGCATATTCACGCACAACCTTCATACCCGCAACATCACGGCTCGCACCGATTCTGCCGACAGGTCTTGTACCTGAAATTTCATAGTTTCTTATCTGTCTGTAAGCGGGTCTGCCGTAAATATGATCTGCCGCTCTGCGGATAAGCACCTGACCGTCTGCCGTAAGATACTGCATTTCGTAGTATTTACCGCCAAATGTAAAGAACTGACCGGGAAGATGTTTCTGATAGATATGACCTTTAAGTTCTGAACCGAGATAATGTTCTTTACCTTTTTCATCTTCGGTTACATAACCTGCAGATTCAAGTTCGGAAACGCAACGTGAAATAAATTCAGAATCTTCAACTGAATATACCGTTTCCATTTTTCCGTATCGCATATTGTATTTTTCTTTACAAACAAGAACCTTTGCGGTAAATCCGTTAACGGAACGTGTATACGCTTCCTCAACCGCCTCTTTATAATCAGACGGCAGAGATGCTATCGCTCCTGTATCGGCATAACATTTATAAATTTCATACCAAAGCTGTTTTGTGAGATTATACACTTCAATACCTATAAGCGAAAACTCTTTTATTATGCTTTCTCTCGACACGGTAAAAGTGCTCATCATAAGAACAAGCCTGAGAATAACGTTGCGTTCTGTTCGTGCATAATCCGCAACAATATAAGGTATGGCTTTGGGGTCTGCTTCAAATATTGAAGCGTTATCCGCCATATAATCTTTAAGCAGATATTCGGGCGAAATAATATTTATAAAGCCCTGTTCTGTTGACCTTGTCTGAAATTCTCTGAGAATTTCAAACATATTGCAGTTTTCATCTTCAACGGTGAAATAGTTATGCTCGGCAACGGTTGCACTCCAATAGTTGGGCGTTGTTTTAAAACGCTCATCCATTGCCTCCTGGCTTGTGGGCAAGCCCGAATATTTCATCAGTTCATAATAATACTGCCTGTCAATCCAGTTCATATCGGTTACGGGGAAGGCATCGCCGCCGAACCAGGTTGCTTTTGAAACCTGATTTTTAAGACCTGCAAACGAAAGCTCAGTTCCCATACCAAGATATCTTGAAATATTGGGGAACATACGGTGATGAACATATTCATCATCCGCCTCCCAGATCATATATGACGATGTACCGTGATGTTTGCCTGTTGCGGAAACTTCGCTGATGCTTGTCATAAGAATATGTGACATTGCGTCAACAAGGCCGTCACAGTTTTTATCAAACATACAGAAAACAATGTTTTTATCCTCATCGTTGCGGCACTTCTTCACGATAAGATTAAGACCGATCTGTGCAGTTGAAATAAGCTTTGAAGGTTCAATAATTACGCAGTATTCAACCTTTTCAAGGAAATCAGCATTTGCTTCGTGAAGTTTGATATTGAGCACATCGGATCTTGTCAATATTCCGATATCAAGCTCTTGTGTTCCGTCGCCGAGAACACCCGTTCTCCACATAAACGGAATATTCGTTACCGCCTCTATTCCCCTCTCTATCCACTCAGCAATATCATCTTCAACAGAATGTCTGCCGAGAATAACAAGCACTTTTTTATGATTGAGAAGTGCTCTGTTCATCGGATAAAAAGCATAGGGAATATGGTCATTATAAAACGGATTATTGAAAAGAATACTTTTGCCGTTAAGCAAATCAAGCGATGACTTAAGATAGTTGTTATCAATATCAAAGCCTGTTTTGTTAAGTGCATCCATATAGGTTGCAAATGCAACAACCTTGGGGTCATCATTCTTTTCAAGGTTTATAATTATATCGGTTGTTGTTATTTCATCATCAAAAGCATTGTTGACATTGGTGTTTTCAGCAAGAAGCTTATCCTTGAATGTTGCTCTGAGGAATTTTCTCAGAAGCGAATAATTGATGTTTTTATAGGCATTTTCGTTTTCGCCAAGAACATCCTGAGTATATTCGCCTCTTGTAAGACCGTCAAGGAAGAAATAAAGTTCGCCGAGAATAACCACACCGAAAACGGGATAGAACATCACGGTAAAAACCTTATCATCATAAAGCTTACGGCTGAAAAGCATTACAACAACTGAGATAATTATTGATGCAATCCAGAAAAATCCGAGCAACTTTCTCGCCTGAGAATAGCTGTTTTTTACACACCATTTATCTCTTTCGGGGAAGAATTCATAAAACTCTGAAACAACAGTATCGTGAAGTTTGCGGTATGTTTCGTTTTCGGAATTATACACACCCGTAAGAATAAATATGATACCTTTTTTTATCAGCACATATGCACCGAGTATTACCCAATTGCTGATAAAGAAAATCCAGAAATTCAAGTTAAGAGAATCAAGAAAAACTTTTAATTTATCGCCGATTCTGACAAAGAAATCTCCGATAAAATCGGGCAACCACAGTTTTGCATCAATATCGTAGAAAAACTTCGGAATATATCTTATAAAATTGATAAGAACGGTGTTGATATCATCTGCATAAACCATAACAACAGCCATCAGAAGAACAGACAAAACAGGCATAAGGAACTGTCTGCCCCTGTCAATCTTCGGCATATTCCAGATTTTATCCACAACACACAAAAGAACAAAGGGAGAAATCATCAGAAGCATTTTGAGGATTTCGTACATAATTTCTCTGAAATCAGGCATAAAATTCCTCCCTTACAAGAATTATGGAGCTTACATAATCAACGGGAATTGTGACTATGTTATCCTCCTGCATAAACGCGATGTTTCTTTTTGACTCCTTATAAGGCATATCAAAATTATAATCGCGCATAATTGAGTAGTCATATACAT
>JAXJVE010000323.1:0-3365 GCA_036308705.1 Acutalibacteraceae bacterium | reverse complement strand
GCCTCGGCAAAATGATTGTGGAAATATTCCTGAGCTGTAAGACCGTTTGTATCCCAGCCAAAATCCTCAACGTCAATTGTTTTGACTTTTAATACGGAGCTTTCGTCTATTGTGATTTTTCTGTATTTTGCAGGGCTTCCGACAAGACAGGATGTGCAAATATCAATCATCCTGTTTCCTTTTTCGGAATAAAACTCATTTATGCTCTGAATGTGCATATGTCCTGTTAATATAAGCTCAACTCCGTTATCGGCAAGGAATGAAGCAACGTTTTGCCATTCTTTTATTTTTGCATCGCCGACCAGATCAAAGGCAGGGACGGGGGGAATAATGGGGTAGTGGCATATTGCGAAAACAGAGCAGTTATCTTCTTTAGCTTTGTCAATCTGATCTTTTGCCCAGGCCATATGTCTTTCATCCATTGCACCTTTAGGTTGACCTTTACTGTCACAGCATATTGCAAGCATTCTTACTTTTTCGGTAATCTGTGCCATATATGAATGAGTCGGTTCATCAATTGCTATTGCATCGCCGTAACCGAAATCACGGTACATTTCGCACAAATCATCAAAATCCGTGCCTTCAACGGGAACTCGTCCGTCACCTTTTAAAACGTATGCCGAATCGTTATAATCATGGCCTGCTGTTATAACAAAAATCTTTTTGCCGCTTTCTTTGAGTTGATAAAGTTCTTTGATAAAACTCTTATGGCTTTCTTTTTCGCCGTTCTTTGTAAGGTCGCCGGGGATTATTACAATATCGGTTTCTTTATCTTCGCTGATGCGTGCAAAGGTTGATTTTACGATTGCACTGCTTTCCTTTACAAAATACTGTTCCGTTTTCATATTTTTTTCAAAGGCTTTTCCTTCAGCACCCAGTTCGTTTTCAAAGTAATGCGTGTCGGTTACAAGATAAAAACTGACAGGCTTCATTTTCAAATCCTCCATTATTGTATAGCAATTATTTATATAATAGTATCATATTAAATATATTTGATGAATTTTTGCAAATAACAATTTTATACAGCTTTCAGAATATTCCTGCAAAGAAATCAAATATAACTGAAATCGTGTGGAATAAACTTCCTGCAATTCGGAGCGGCATTGTGAAAATTTCAGGGATTTCAATATCCTTGCCTTTTTCTGCGATAACAGGGGAGGCGTCTGTTCCGAGTTCAAGTTCATCAAGTTTGTCAAGGATAACATTTGCTATAATTTCGTTGCCCTGTGCACTCGGATGAATTTCATCATCGGCATAGTTTGCCATATCATCGCCAAGAGCTGTGCCTACATCAACAATAACAATTTCACCTGGATTTTCGGCGTTGTATCGTTCTATAGCGGCATTTATTCTGTCGGCACCTTCCTGATACGGTGCTCTGAGATAATCCGACTGAGGATTATAGAGGGTCTGCATAAGAATAACTGCATCTGCGTTGTGTGAATTGATGATTCCGATTATTTCGCATAAGTTGGTGTAGAATCCGTCTGCAATTTCATCGAATTTGCTGTGATCACCGAGAACAATCGAATCAAACATAAGGTCAATGAGATTGCTCATCAAAAAATCATTGCCGCCGATTGAAATGCTGATAATATCTGCTTTTTCGAGGTCGGCAATTACCGTATCATCTTTAAGGCGGTTGATGAGATTTGCTGTTGTATGACCGGGTACGGAATGGTTTGCGTAATCGTATCCGTTGGTATCTGCAACGATTTTTCCGTAGCAGGCTTCTTTTGAATTTGAAATACCCGAACCGTAAGCAATGGAATCACCGAGCACAAGATAAAACGGTTTTTCGCTTTCTGCATATCCGCAAACCGAGAACATACAGAAAATCATAGTGATGCCTAAAATAATCGCTGCAATCTTTTTCATATTTATTATCTCCTTTGTCTTTTACTAAAATATAACATTTTAAATAAATGCGGTCAATATTTTTGATATAAAATCAATGCGACAAATGTGAATTAAAGAAAAAAGCGACAGGGATTGTTCCTTGTCGCTTTTAAACTGATTCTTATTTTTTATGAATAATATAATCTGATAAGCCGATAAAAAAGTGGTACATCATCACAAGCCCCGTGCTGAACAGAGCACCGCCTATAATATCGGTAAACCAATGTACACCCGAAACAAGACGGCATATAACCATAAAAACAGTAAATATTGTTATTGAAAGTGATACAATTTTTTTGACAGCTTTATTTTTGATTCGGCTGTTAAACTGCATTGCGGCAGTGGGCATAACGCACATCACAAGCATTGTTGTTGATGACGGATAGGATTTTTCCAGAATTCCGTTGATGAGTACGGGGCGGTAATTTACCGTAACAGTTTCAAAAAGAATATACACCGCCATTACAACAATATAGAACCCGCCGAGAATGAATATGCTGTAGTCAACTTTGCTTAAACTTTTTCTTTTAATATACTGTGCAAGTCCTGTTAAAGCAAAACCTGCTGCTATAAAAATCGGCAAAAGACCGAGCCAATCTGTAACGGTATAAAGCAACATATTCACGCCTGTGATGTTATGCACAAATCCGTTGAGTGTTGCAAATCCAACATCTGAACCGTCAGGACCGATTGCTTTGACATCGATAAAACAAACGGCAGCTGTCCACAAAACAAATGCCGCAAGCATTGACAACGAAACGTACAAGCTTCTCCGATTTTTCTTTTTCATTTTTTTACCTTCCTTTTTCTTTATTCGGCTTCCGCCTGAGTTGAATACTAAAGGAAGGTTTGCATATATGCAAGAAACGGAGTGTCACAACGGCGACACGTTTCGTGTCATTGGTGTTTTATAAGCATAATGCCTTTTATAACAAGGAATATAAACAGAAGAATTGCCGCATAAGGCTGTGTGCTGATAATAAATAAAGATACGGCAACTGCGTTCAGAATTAAAGATATTCTGTATTTGTTTCGGTTAAGGAATGACGGCTGAGATTTTTGCAATGCAAGAATCAGAATTCCGAATACGGTAATTCCAATCACTGCAGACAGATAAACTGTTCGCAGATACGGTGCAATTCCGTTGAGCGATAAAAGCGAAACCGACTGCATTGTATCGTTTACTTTTTGTCCGAAGAAGGGGAGAAATAAGAGCATTGATACACTTATATCAAGCAGTCCGAACACAAGCTCACGGATATGATTTTCTTTTTGTTCGTTATCCTTTTCTGCGATAGTCAACAATTCATCGCCCGATAAAAGTTCATCAACTGTTATACCAAAAAATTTTGCAATGGCTTTAAGTGAATCAATATTCGGATAACCTCTGCCTGATTCCCATTTTGAAACGGCGGTTCTTGAAACAAAAAGTGCTTCTGCAAGTTCTTCCTGAGTAAGACCTTTAT
>JAXJVE010000322.1:0-2291 GCA_036308705.1 Acutalibacteraceae bacterium | reverse complement strand
GTTATTGCAACCCCTTGGGAAGAGGATAAAACCGCATTTTATTATAACCAGAAAATCAACTGTATGCCTGCCGAAGGCTATGTTAAACTCGACGGCAGACTTCACACCTTCTCACCCGATAAGGATTTCGGCACACTTGACTGGGGCAGAGGTGTGTGGACATACGATAACACCTGGTATTGGGCATCGGGTAACGGCTACGTAAACGGCAAGCGTTTCGGCTACAACATAGGCTACGGCTTCGGCAACACACTTGCGGCAAGCGAAAATATGATTTTCTATGACGGAAAATGCCATAAAATAGACCGTATCCGTTTTGAAATTCCCGAAGGCAACATTCTTCAACCATGGAAATTTGTAAGTTCAGACGGAAGATTTGATATGGATTTCTTCCCTGTTTACGATAACTCATCGAATCTGAATGCTCTGTTTATCAGTCAGGTACAGCATCAGGTATTCGGCAGGCTCAACGGAAAAGCCGTTCTTGATGACGGCACCGTGCTCAAAATTGAAAACCTCCTCACCTTTGCAGAAAGAGTAAGGAACAGATATTAAAAGAACGGCTTGCACAGGCAAGCCGTTTTTGTTTATGATTTGAATTTTATAAAACGTTCAAGAATGAGTATGCTCTGGTCCTGAGTGGAGTTTGTGCCGAGAGAAACGCCCGCAATACCGATAGCCGATGCATTTTTGCCGAGTTCATTTGTGAATGCACATCTTAAATGCCAACCCTGTCTGCCAAGAAAATTGAGTCGATTGGTTATTTCTTCAACATCAACATATCCTCTTTTAGCGTCAAGAATATTCAGAACTTTATATTCATAATAGCCTTCGTGACCGTTTTCCATAAGAAATTCATCTGTTATTTCTTGTTTTACCCGTTCACGTTCTTGTTCTTTTTTAACGATACTCCTTGGTATTGCCGCTTCTTCTTCTGCAAACTTTGTTTGCAAATCTGAAGGAGCTGTTTTCTTTTCATCTTCTGATAAGATATTCATATATCTTGACTTCGCAACATTTCGAATGCGTTCTGTTTTTTCAGGATTTCCTGACAAACGAGAAATCAACTGCTGTTCTGATAAAAACAAGTTTTCTTTTGTTTCAGCATGAATCAAAGAATCATATAAACTTCTGCACTCGCTGCATACAAAAGCAGCTCCAAACGGAAAGCTGTTACCTAATCCCAACTTCTTATCACAAAACCAACAATTTTTTGACATACCGCCACTCCCCATAGTTTTTTAAAATTATAGCATATATTTTCAGGGAGTTCAATACGGTCACAGGTATTCAAAAATCATATTTCTTTTTTAAAAAACATCTTAAATATTATACAATTTTACCCTTTACTTTTTGGTATCAAAAGAATATAATCCTTTTGGTTAAAAAAGGAGTGGTTTTCATTGAAAAATTTCTATCTTAAACCGAAGTTTTTCTCGGTTATAAAAAATTATACACCTCAGCAATTCACCAAAGATTTAATTGCCGGTGTTATCGTTGCAATCATAGCTCTGCCCCTGTCAATTGCTCTTGCGCTCGCTTCGGGCGTTGAACCCGCCTGCGGTATCTACACCGCCATTGCGGCAGGCTTCTGCGTTTCTCTTTTCGGCGGCAGCCGTATTCAGATTGCAGGCCCCACAGCGGCTTTTGCATCAATTGTTGCAGGTATAGTTGCTTCACAGGGTATGGACGGACTTTTTATTGCTACCATCATAGCAGGTATCATTCTTATTGCTATGGGTATATTCCGTTTCGGCTCTCTCATCAAATTCATTCCCCATACAATAACGGTAGGTTTCACATCGGGTATTGCCCTCACAATTCTTATCGGTCAGATAAAAGATTTTCTCGGTCTTACATACGCTGACGGAATAAAGCCCATTGAAACAATTGAAAAAATCGAAGCAAACATAGAATTTATCGGCACTTTTTCATGGCAGTCGCTCGTTGTCGGTGCCGTATGCCTTGCTATACTTATAATTTATCCCAAATTTGAGAAGAAAGTTCCGCCCTCACTTATCGCAGTTGTTGTTGGTGCACTTATGGTTGCGTTTATACCCGGATTTGAAGAAAACGTATTCACAATCCGTGACCTCTACACCATTCCTTCAGGGCTTCCGAAGGTTGATTTCGGTGCTATGAACTTCAGCTTTGAAAAAATATCAGCCGTTTTACCCGATGCATTTACAATTGCCGTGCTTGCGGCTATTGAATCGCTTCTTTCCTGTGTTGTTGCCGACGGTATGGTAAATTCACGCCATAATTCAAATGCAGAACTTGTAGGTCAGGGT
>JAXJVE010000321.1:0-4426 GCA_036308705.1 Acutalibacteraceae bacterium | reverse complement strand
GGTCTTTTACATATTTACCCAGCATCTCACCGATATTTTCGGTTTCTGCGGGATTTTTTGTTTTAAAAGAAGCCATATTATCCATCAAATCTTTCAATAAGAGCGTTCATAATCTGCGGAACATCGGTAATAAGTCCGTCAACGCCGTATTTGAGAAGTTTTTCTGCAGTTTCGGGCTTATTGACTGTCCATACATTAACCTTTATGCCGTTTTTATGAAGGTCGTTGACATATTTTTTTGTAACCGCCAGATGATGCGGATGCATATAATCAACCTTGAGCTCTTTTGCAAACTTAACATAACCGAAAAGCATTTTTTTATAAAAATGAGCCTTGTTTGGTGCATAAAGATAACCTGTTTTGCATTTCGGGTCAACCTTTTTACATTCAATAAGAACATTCGGGTCAAAGCTTGAAATAAGGAGTTTATCAAAAAGACCGTGTGCCTTAACGGCGTCAATGGTTTTGCCTACAATATCCATATTGCCGTCAAGAGGCGGTTTGATTTCGATATTCATTATCTCGATATCTGCACTTTCACAAAGAGAAAGAAATTCTTCAAGAGTCGGAAGTGTTGTACCCTTGAATTTCTCGTGAAAATATGAACCGAAATCGTATGAACGAAGCTGTTCAAGGGTCATATCCTTGATGTTACCCTGACCGTCTGATGTTTCGTCAATAGTATAATTATGGCAGATAACAGGCACACCGTCGGCAGTGATATGAATATCGGTTTCAAAGCCGTCAACACCGATTTCTATAGATTTTTTAAATGCGGGAATTGTATTTTGCGGAGCTTCTTTATTAGCTCCTCTGTGTGATATTACTTTACACTTCGCCATTTTTGTCACCTTTCGAATATTTTTCCGAATACTATCTTAACAGAATAACATCTTCTTTGCAAGTTATTTTATATATTTTATCTTTACTTGACTTTAAATTAAACAAATGTTAAGATATTTTTATATTAATGCAAAGGATGATTGTTATGTATATGGAAAATTACGAATTCTGGTTTGTTGTCGGCAGCCAGTTTCTTTATGGCCCCGAAGTTCTTGATATCGTAGCTGAAAGAGCTGCCGAAATGGCAGATAAAATGAACGCAAGCGGTCTTCTCCCCTGCAAAGTTGTTTATAAAGTAACAGCAAAAACATCAGAAGAAATCAGCGATGTAGTCAAAGAAGCAAACTATGACGATAAATGTGCGGGTATTATCACCTGGATGCATACTTTCTCACCCTCAAAAATGTGGCTTAACGGCTTAAAGAATCTTCAGAAGCCCTACTGCCATTTCGCAACTCAGTATAACAGAGATATCCCCAATGAAGAAATAGATATGGACTTTATGAACCTTAATCAGGCGGCTCACGGGGACAGAGAACACGGCTTTATTGCCGCAAGACTCCGTACACCACGCAAGGTTATTATGGGTTACTGGCAGGATGAAAAGGTTCTGGGTGAACTCGGCAAATGGATGCGTTCAGCGGTAGGTGCCGCATTCTCCAAGAAGCTCAAGGTTATGAGATTCGGCGACAATATGAGAAACGTTGCTGTTACGGAAGGCGATAAAGTAGGCGTTCAGGAAGTTCTCTGCTGGGAAGTAAATACCTGGCCCGTCGGCACACTTGTTGAATATATCAACGCAGTAACCGAAGTTGAAGTTGATTCTCTTATGAAGGAATACGCTGAGAAATACGACTTTGCAACAGATAATCTTGAAGCGGTCAGATATCAGGCAAAAGAAGAAATCGCAATGAAGAAAATGCTTGATGAACACGGCTGCAAAGCATATACAAACACCTTTGAAGACCTTTACGGTATGGAACAGCTTCCCGGACTTGCAAGCCAGAGACTTATGGAACAGGGTTACGGCTACGGCGGTGAAGGTGACTGGAAGGTTTCTGCAATGACAGCGGTTATGAAAGCTATGACCGAAGGTATGAACGGCGGTACAGCTTTTATGGAAGACTATACATACAATCTTGCTCCCGGCGAGGAATATTCACTTGGTGCACATATGCTTGAAGTTTGCCCCACCCTTGCCGCAGACAAGCCCCGAATTGAAGTTCATCCCCTCGGAATCGGCGGTAAGAACGACCCTGCAAGACTTGTTTTTGAAGGAAAAGCAGGCAATGCGGTTGTAGTAAGCCTTGTTGATATGGGCGGCAGACTCAGAATGATTTGTCAGGATATAGAATGTGTAAAACCCATTCTTCCCATGCCCAATCTCCCCGTTGCAAGAGTTATGTGGAAAGCAATGCCTGACCTTTGCACCGGTGCAAAATGCTGGATTATCGCAGGCGGTGCACACCACACCGTTCTCTCATATGATGCGGATGCTGAAATGCTCCGTGACTTTGCAAGAATGATGGATATAGAATTTGTTCACATCAACAAAAACACCACTCCCGAAGGACTTGAAAACGAACTTTTCCTCAACGATCTTGCAAGAAAGCTTAAATAAAAAAACACGGCGTGACCGAATTGGTCACGCCGATTTTTTATACCTTGATGCAGTTATCAGTGAGTAAGGAAGAACATTGCTCCGAAAAGGATTGAAATAACCCATGTTCCGAGTGACACTTCTTTGATTTTTCCTGTGAACACTTTAATAAAGACGTGTGAAATAAGACCGAATGCGATACCGTATGAGATATTATAAGTGAAAGGCATCATGGTAAGAGTAAGGAATGCGGGAAGAGCAACTGCGGGGTCATCCCACTTAATATCCTTAACACAGCCAATCATAAGAATACCAACATAAATAAGAGCTGCGGCATAAGCTGCTGCGGGGACGAGCGCTGCAACGGGCGAAAGGAAAAGTGCAACGCCGAAAAGAGCTGCGGTAACAAGTGATGAAAGACCTGTTCTGCCGCCTACGGCAACACCTGCTGAAGACTCAACAAATGTTGTAACGGTTGAAGTACCGCAAACAGCACCTGTGCAGGTTGCAATAGCATCGGCAAGCATAGCCTTGTTCATATTGGGAACTTCTGTTGTGCCGTCTGCCTTTTTGATGAGCATATTACCGCCTCTGCAAGCGCCGTAAAGAGTGCCCATGGTATCAAACATATCAACCATGCAGAATGCAAGAGCAGTTGTGATAAATGCGATTACAAGGCTTGCGGTTGAGTTGCCATCTTTTGCAAGATAAGCCGAGAAATCAAAGCCTTCTGTGAACACTTTGCCGAATGTTTCGGTGCCGAATGCTTTGAATGCTTCGATGGGATTAACGGGTGCATTTTCACCTGCAAGGAAACCGTTATAGAATTCGGGGATTGTGAATCCGAGAGCATAATAAAGAACAGCACCGCCGAGGATACCGAAAAGAATTGCGCCCTTAACCTTGAGCTTTGACATTACAGCGATTGCTATGAGAGCGAAAATTGTAACGAGAAGGGGCATAATTGTTGCCCATGTTGCATCACCGAGAACGTTGAATGAAGCAAGTTTAACAAGAGTTGCACCATCGTCTATAACAAGACCTGCGTTCTGGAAGCCGAGGAAAGCGATGAAAAGACCGATACCTGCGGGAACGGCTTTTTTAACCGATTCGGGAATAGCGTTGAAAATAACTTTGCGAAGACCTGTAACGGTAAGAATAACAAAAATCAGACCGTCTGCAAGAACAAACAAAAGAGCATTTGCAAAACTGAACCCGAGACCCATACATACTGTATAAACAAAGAATGCATTAAGGCCCATACCGGGAGCCTGAGCGAGAGGAAGATTTGCCATAAGTCCGATAAGAACCGTACCTATGATTGCGGGGAGTGCCGTTGCGATATAAGCCGCACCAAACGAAACTCCTTCAAGTTCAGAAAACATTCCGGGGTTAACCATAAGAATATAAGCCATAGCCATAAAAGTGGTTATACCCGCAATAATTTCTGTTTTGACATTAGTCTTGTTTTTTGACAGACCGAAGAATTTCTCCATAGAGATTCCCTCCTTATCAATGATGACAACATTATATCACATCATCTATATATTGACAATATATTTTTTAATTTTTATTCATCCACTATATATTGAATTTTCAAAAGCTGACATCAATAATATTATCAACAAGAATTTCCGTTATTCCCGATAAAACAATTTTTTTATCATATATATTATATTTTGTTATATGACCGCTTGATATAAGGCAGCATCCCCCGTTCTTTTTTGCATCGGGCACAAAATGGGTTATTGAAACCTTTGTTTCGGGAGGCATCGCATATATAATCATCTGCAGTTTTTCGCCGATAATCTGTTTTTCGCTATCATCAAGCTCGGGCTTGCTGTCGGTAAGCCTTGCAGTTTCTTTCAACGCTTCATCGTGACCCGTAAGTGCTGCAAACGGGCTGAACTGTGCCGCACGGTCATAGAGCGACATATGCTTTCTGTTTTTGGAAATATGATGCGGTAAAGCTATTATATCCGC
>JAXJVE010000320.1:0-7723 GCA_036308705.1 Acutalibacteraceae bacterium | reverse complement strand
CAAAAAAGGTGCAATCACATTTGATAACAACCATGTTGCACATATTGATAAATCAAAGTGTGTTGAATGCGGTGCGTGTGCAAAGGTTTGTCCTTATACTGCTATCGTCAGCAGAAAAAGACCTTGCCAGAGTGCCTGCAAAATCAAGGCTATTTCAATGAATGAGCATAAGGCGGCTGAAATCAATAACGATAAGTGTACCGCTTGCGGAGCTTGTGTTTATCAGTGTCCCTTCGGTGCGATAATGGATAAATCCTATATGGTAAACGTTATCGACATCATCAAAAAGAGCGAAGAAAACAAAAAATATAAGGTTTACGCAGTTGTTGCTCCGTCAATTTCAAGCCAGTTCACCTATGCGAAACTCGGTCAGGTTATCAGCGGACTCAAAGAACTCGGATTCTTTACCGTTGTTGAAGCGGCACTCGGTGCGGATATGGTTGCAATGGCAGAGTCAAAAGAACTTGCAGAAAAAGGCTTCCTCACAAGCTCATGCTGTCCCGCTTTTGTATCTTATGTGAAGTCTGCATTTCCTCAGCTTGCTGAACATATTTCGCATAATCTTTCACCTATGGCGGCACTTGCAAAATATATCAAAGAAACAAGCGAAGGTGCAAAGGTTGTTTTCATCGGACCTTGCACCGCCAAGAAAGCGGAAGCTCAGCTTGAATCCGTCAAGCCTTATGTTGACAGCGTTCTGACCTTTGAAGAACTTCAGGCACTGTTTGACAGTAAGGATATCGACATCACAACTCTCGAAGAAGATGTTCTCGATAACGCATCATATTTCGGAAGAATTTTCGCAAGAAGCGGCGGACTTTCAGATGCCGTTGTACAGGCAATGAAAGAGCAGAATATTGAATTTGACCTCAAGCCCGCAGTCTGCGATGGCATTGAAGCGTGCAAGCTTGCACTTCTCAAAAAGAGCAAGAATGTTCTTGATGCAAACTTCATCGAAGGTATGGCTTGTGTCGGCGGTTGTATCGGCGGTGCAGGATGCCTGACTCACGGAGAAAAGAACAAATCCGAAGTTGATAAATACGGCAGAGAAGCAATGGAAAAAACAATCTCCGATGCCGTTTCAATTTTAAAATAACGAATCATATATCTACCCCCAATCTTTTACAAAAGCACCGAGTGTTCGACTCGGTGCTTTTGCTTTTCAAAACTTTCAAAATAATCAAAAAATTAACATTAATAAACCCCGAATGGAATGCAAAAATAATAGAGCAAACGCAAATTGAATTTGAAGGGGTGTAAACGAAATGTCAAAGAATAATTCAGTTGTTCCTCAGGCAAGAGCTGCTCTTGACCAGTTCAAGATGGAAGCTGCAAGAGAAGTTGGCGTTAACCTTAAGCAGGGTTACAACGGCGACCTCACTTCCAAGGAAGCAGGCAGCGTAGGCGGTCAGATGGTTAAGAATGATTGTCCCGTACGAACTATGAAATTCACCCGTGAATACCGTTGGCTTGACGGTCACAGCAAAGAGATTACATACGAAGTAGCTCTTGCGGTATAAGACTATGTTTTTAGTTGAGTTAATTATTCATACTTGACACATTAAGTGAGATTTGATATTATAATACTGCAAATATGAATAGTTATATTTGGAGGAGTTATGAAGTTTACACAACTCGGAAGTGAAAAAGCGATTCTGAATGAATTCGGCAATCGTATAAAGCAATACAGAATTTCAATGAATGTTACACAGCAGCAACTCGCACAGAGATGCGGTGTTTCCGTCAGCACTATGATGCGCATTGAAAACGGTGACGACCCGAAATGGTCAACGATAATCAAAATTTTATCGGAATTCAATTTGCTCGATAATCTTGATGTTTTAATACCCGAACCTCAACCCGATTACAAAGCGATGTTTGAAGAAAAGACTGCAAGAAAACGTGCAAGACCCGATAAGAAAAAATCGGGCGATACTTGGGTCTGGGAAGAAGATAAGGAGAATGAAGATTGAAAAACATAAATACTGTCCGTGTGAAATTATGGGGCACAACCGTCGGCTATCTTCATCAGGATGATAACAGACTTGTCGGATTTCAGTATGATGAAGATTTTCTGAAAAGCAACATTGAGATTTCACCCGTTAAAATGCCGTTATCGGCAGTTACTTATTCTTTCCCTTCTTTGCCCGAACAGACTTTTCACGGCTTGCCGGGAATGGTTGCCGATTCGCTTCCCGATAAATTCGGTAACATTGTCATAAAGAACTATCTTGAAAGTCAGGGAAGAACCGAAGACAGCTTGTCGGTTATTGAAAAACTTTGTTATACGGGTAAGCGTGGTATGGGTGCGTTGGAATATGAGCCTTCGCAGGAAATTGTGTCAGCAAACGAAAAGGTTGACCTCGATGCTCTCACAAAACTTGCTTCCGATATTTTGTCCGAAAAAGAGAAGGTTCACTTTGAGAAAAACGATAGCCTCATGGCACAGTTGATGGAATGCGGTTCATCTGTCGGCGGTGCAAGAGCAAAAACTCTTATTGCATGGAACCCCGAAACAAACGATATACGTTCGGGACAGATTGAAGCAGGTAAGGGTTATGAATACTGGCTTCTGAAGTTTGACAATATCAAGAATAACAAAGATAAAGATTCAAGACCCGATGACGGCGAATACACAAAAGTTGAATATGCCTATTATCTTATGGCTCTTGATGCGGGAATTGAAATGAGCGAATGCAGACTTTACAAAGAAAACGGCAGTGCTCATTTTATGACGAAACGTTTTGACAGAAAGGGCAAAAAAGGAGAAAAACTTCATATGCAGTCACTTTGTGCTATTGCTCATATGGATTTCAATTCGCCGAGAGTTTATTCATATGAAGAAGCGTTTGCGGTAATGAAACAGCTCAGACTTCCTTACAGCGACTTTGTTCAGCTGTTCAGAAGAATGGTTTTCAATGAGTTTGCAAAGAACTATGATGACCACACCAAAAACATCTCGTTTCTTATGGATAAAAAGGGTGCATGGTCGCTGTCGCCTGCGTATGACGTGACGTTCTCTTACAGAAAAGACAGCATCTGGGTTAATGCCCATCAGATGCTTATTAACGGAAAATCCGATGACATAACAGATGAAGATATGATGAAGGTTGCAGAAAAAGTCGGTATCAAAAAATCTGATGCAATAAAGTGCATTGAACAGGTCAGAACTTCCGTTTCAAAGTGGGAGGACTTTGCCCGTCAGGCAGATTTATCGGAAAACAATATCAAAAGAATACAGAAAATGCTGGAAACAAATCAGTAATAACAACGAGAGCTATACAGCTTGCATTGAAGCAAATTGTATAGCTCTTTTTATATTCGGAAACGGTTTTCTTACTTATTATCTTGCTTATTTTCTTGCGAAAATCATTGCTTTCAGGACTTAAGTATAAAAAACTCAACCGTGTAATGCATATAACGTAAAATTGGGGTTACAGGTCAAACTATACGTACCCCTCAATTACCGCACTTTCAAGCCCTTATATATCAAGGGTTTCAGAGCGCTTATTTGTCTACTTTTCAGATAGTTTTGCTTTGGCTTTATTTTAAATGAGTACAATTTTTGCTCGGTTTTAGATATACAATGCTCAAATAATAGGGTTTTTGCGGTTAATTTTATGGTTTTATATTGACAAGATTTTCTTTGTGGCTTATAATTTGGGCATAACCAAGTTTGGTTTTGACCAAATTGAAGATTGATGTGGAAAGGAGAGATTAAAATCAGAAAACGAAAACTCAACACAACAAAATCTGATATGATCAAAATTGCAACAAAAATGTTCATAACGAAGGGTTATTCGGTAACAACCTTAAGAATGATTGCCGATGAGCTTGATACAAGCGCAGGTCACCTCTCTTTCTATTTCCCGTCAAAGGATGATATGCTTGCGGTTCTTACCAATATGCTTTGCGAATTTCAGCGTGAAATGATGGAGCTTGAAGCCGGTGAAGGAATGAGTTCGCTTCTTTCAATCTGTCTTGAACTGATGTCAATGGCTGCGGCTTGCGAGGAAGATGAAATTGCAAAGGACTTTTTGGTTTCTTCATACCGCAGTTCAAAGTGTCTTTCAATCATTCATAAGAACGACACAGCCCGTGCAAAAGAAGTTTTTGCTCAATACTGTTCCGATTGGAGTGACGAACAGTTCAAATCGGCGGAATATCTTGTCGCAGGCATTGAACAGGCAACGTTGAACGCAATTGATAAATCCGTACCGTTTGAAACACGCATTTCATTTGCATTGAACACAATAATGACGATTTACAATGTACCTGAAGATATCCGCAGGATAAAGATTGAAAAGGTTCTTGCAATGGATTACCTTTCAATCGGCAAACGCATTTTCAAAGAGTTTAAAGAATACGTTGAGGGAATGCAGAATTCAGAATGAATAATGTAATAATTATAATTCTGCACTCTGCACTTTGCACTCTGCATTCTGCACTCTGAACTCTGCACTTAACAACACCCAAGGAGGTTAAACTAATGAAAAAAACAACGAACAAAATACTCAGCCTTGTGCTGGCGCTTGTGATGGTAGCGGGTATGCTGCCGATGATAAGTTTGACGGCACATGCGGCAGCTTCCAAGACGGTTACAATCGGAGATTTGCCCTATACCATTACCGTAAAAAGTGCTACGAGCAGAAAAGGCGAGGATATACTCGACGAAATTACAAGTATCATCTTAAATGAGAATACTACCAGCAGAACCGGCAATACGGTTAAAATATGGAATTTGACGCTGTATGGTTTTGGTACCGGTAATTCTTGTGAATTTACTGACGCTGACTGCGGACAGAATCTGTCTGTCGACAAGGAGTTTGTAAGGGGCAATGACAATATTGGATACACCAAGGTAGTTATAACCATCACCCGCACCGCGGCTTCCCATACCGGCGGAACCTGTATCAGCCAAAATTGTACTCGTTGCGGAAATACCTACGATGCGCCCCACGACTACAAATGGAAGAATGATGGAACCAACCACTGGCAGGAATGCACCCGTAATGCATCTCACATCATCAGCCGTGGTACTTGCTCCGGTGGTACGGCTACCTGCCATACTTTGGCTACCTGCGATACCTGTAAGTATACCTATGGCAGTTTGAATCCCGATAACCACGAATGGACGGAATGGGAGCCTTATCCGTATGTTTCTAGTACCAAGCATTACAGAGATTGTATTTACCATACAGATATCAGAGAGTCTGGATATTGTGATCCTCAGCCGAATTGCTCCAGTCAAGTCCAGTGCAGCATATGCTATGTGAGATATCCAATAAGAGATAGTATGCATAACTGGGGCACTTGGGAATCAAATGGCGACGGTACCCATACACGTATCTGTACCCTTAATAACAGCCACAAAGAAACTGCGGTCTGCTCTGGTGATTCCAATGCCACTTGTCGCACCAGCGGTACTTGCACCGCCTGCGGCGCTTCCTACATAGACAAAAATGCCCACCGCTATACTTACACTGCAAGCGGCAATACCGTTACACAGGAATGTTCCAACGGCTGCGGCCATACCGCAACGGCTAAGCTGACAGCTAACGAGGTCTGCTACACCGGTTATCACCTTACCCCTGCAACAGTTGAATTCTCTGACAATTGGGCAGGAGCTGAGGAATACGGCGAGGTCACTTATTCCAATAACATCGATGCAGGCACAGCCACCGCAAAGGCAATGGTTGCGGGCATAGAACTGACCACGACCTTCAGGATTAATGCAGCGACTATTTCCGACGGATTTATCATTCTCGGCGATGCCCTCACCTATAACGGCAAAGAGCAGACACAGACCGTTGAAAAGGTTCTTCCGACGGGCACGGCTCCCGAAGCAACATATACAGTCAGCGGCAACAAGGCAACAAACGTCGGCATATATCTGCTCACCGTAACAGGTACAGGCAACTTCAAGGGCGAAGCAAAGATTGCTTATGAAATTGCAGTTGATAAAAGCGGAGTTGAAGGTCTTACCATTGAGAATGTAAAATCTACCGACAAGGAAAATGTTGAGTACGTTTACAATCAGCTTGAAAACGCTGTAAAAGACCTTGCCGACGAAGAGAAGAAAACAGAATGGAACAATCTTCAGGGCTATTGTGCCGCAATGCTCCAGAGGATTGAAATCGTTGAAAACGGTCTTGCAGGCTACAAAGCCAAAACAGCAGAATATGATATTGATACGGTTACCTCCGATGATGCCGACACATTGGAAAGCTTTGACTATGAAGTCGGTCAGTTCTATTTTGAACACCGCAATAATCTGACAGAGGAAGAAACAAAAGAATTTGACAACATCCTTTCGAAAATTACCGCTTTAAGGAACAGAATCAGCGACATTGCAGACGAAATCGCACGCATTGAATCTGCAATGAACATCTACGATACCGAAACAGTAAAATCAAGCGACAAGGCTGATATTGTTCAGCTCAAAGCAGATATCAAGGCTCTCACCGACGGTCAGAACATCACCGCAGACGAAAGAGCAAAGCTCGAAAATCTTGATGTAACCGCAGATGCACTCCTTGCAAAAATCGCAGAAACAAAGTCAGAATATGATAGAGTTATCGCTGCCGCAAACGGCTATGATGAAGCAACGGTAACAAGTGCAGATAAGGATGCTCTTGTTCAGCTCAACGATGATATTTACGCTCTCGCTCTTACCGATAACGTAACCGCAGAAGAAAAAGAAAAGCTTCAGGCGGCTCACGATAAGGTGTTCGCTCTGATTGATAAACTCGTTGGTATCAGCGATGAAATCAAGCGTATCACCGAAAAAGTTGATGCATATGTATTTGAAAGCGTTAAGTCAAGCGATAAGGCTGATATTCAGCAGCTTATCGCAGATATCAAGGCTCTGCTTGATACACAGAATCTCACCGCAGACGAAAGAACAATTCTTGAAACTGCTGACGAAACCTGCGACAAGCTTATTGCAAAGATTGACGAAACCGTTGCAGAAATCAACCGTATTGATGAAGCAACAAACACTTATGACGAAGCAACCGTTAAGTACAGCGACTATAAAGATATTTTACAGCTTATCGACGGTATCAAGGCTCTCACCGACGGTCAGAATATCACCGATGATGAAAGAGCAAGTCTTGAGGAGCTTAACACAAAGGCGAATTTGCTTGCTGCAAAAATCAGAAGCACGGCAGATGAAATATCAAGAATTACAAGGGCAGTTAATACTTATAACATTGACACTGTAAAATCAAGCGACAAGGCAGATATTGAAAACCTTATCGCAAGAATCAAGAAGCTCACCGACGGCGATAATATCACCTCTGACGAAAGAATAAACCTCAACGAACTTGATTCAACTCTTGATGCTCTCCTTGCAAAGATTGATGATACAACCGCAGAAATCGAAAGAATTGACGAAGCTGTAAACAGCTACGACAAGGAAACTGTAACATCAGACGATGTTCCCGAACTTGGTAAGCTTATTGACGACATCAAGGCTCTTACCGACAGCGATAATCTTACCGATGATGAAAGAACAGCTCTTGAAGCAAACAACGAAGCAATTGATGAACTCGTTGAAAAGCTTACAGAGGTTGCAGAAGAAATAAAGAGAGTTGATGAAGCAGTCAAGTCCTATGACGAAGCAACCGTCAAGTCAACCGATAAGGCAGACCTTGAACAGCTCAAGGAAGATATTCAGGCTCTTATCGACAGCACAAATACAACCGAAAACGAAAAGACT
>JAXJVE010000319.1:0-3138 GCA_036308705.1 Acutalibacteraceae bacterium | reverse complement strand
GGTTAGCACAGTGAATTCTTGCGAATGATTTTGCGATAACCGCCTTGATGCCGAGGTAGAGGGGAACGAGAGCTGCGTGCTCTCTTGATGAACCCTGACCGTAGTTTGCACCGCCTATGATGAAGCCTTTACCCGCTGCCTTGCAACGCTCTGCAAAATGTTCGTCACACTGCTTGAAGCAGAAGTTTGAAAGGAAGGGGATGTTTGAACGGTAGGGGAGAATCTTAGCACCTGCGGGCATAATATGGTCGGTGGTGATGTTGTCGCCAACCTTGAGAATTGCAGGAGCTTCAATGTCTTCGGGAAGTTCAACGCTTGTGGGGAAGGGCTTGATGTTGGGGCCGTATTTGATTTCAACGCCGTCAGCCTCTTCAACAGAAGCGGGGAGTTCGATCATATTATCGTTAATGATAAATCTTTCGGGCATTGTGATTTCGGGCATCTCGCCGAGAGTTCTGGGGTCTGTGAGATAACCTGTGATAGCCGATGCAGCTGCGACTTCGGGGCTTACAAGATAGATACCTGCATCTGCAGTACCTGAACGGCCTTCAAAGTTACGGTTGAATGTACGGAGTGAAACACCCTTTGACTGGGGTGACTGACCCATACCGATACAAGGACCGCATGAGCATTCGAGAAGTCTTGCACCTGCACAGAGAATATCCGAAAGTGCACCGTTGAGTGAAAGCATATTGAGAACCTGCATTGAACCCGGTGAGATTGTGAGGCTTACATTGGGAGCAACCTTCTTGCCCTTGAGTATAGCCGCAACCTTGAGAAGGTCAAGCAGTGATGAGTTTGTGCATGAACCGATACATACCTGGCTGATTTCGATGTTGCCGATTTCTTCAACAGTTTTAACGTTATCGGGCATATGAGGCATAGCTGCCATAGGTACAAGCTTGCAAAGGTCGATGTCGATGATTTCATCGTATTCTGCATCTGCATCGGGCAGAAGTTCTGACCAGTCATCTTCTCTTCCCTGAGCCTTAAGGAATGCCTTTGTGATTTCGTCTGAGGGGAATACGGATGTTGTTGCACCAAGCTCAGCACCCATATTTGTTATGGTTGCTCTTTCGGGAACTGAAAGTGTTTTTACACCTTCGCCGCCGTATTCAATAATTTTACCTACGCCGCCTTTAACGGACATAATGCGGAGCACTTCAAGAATAATATCCTTTGCACCAACCCAGGGTGAAAGTTTACCTGAAAGGCGTACAAGTGTCATCTTGGGCATAGTTGTATAGTATGTACCGCCGCCCATTGCAACAGCAACGTCAAGTCCGCCTGCACCGATTGCAAGCATACCGATACCGCCGCCTGTGGGTGTATGGCTGTCTGAACCGATAAGTGTCTTACCGGGTTTGCCGAAGCGTTCAAGATGAAGCTGGTGGCAGATGCCGTTACCGGGCTTTGAGAAAAGAAGACCTCTCTTCTTTGCAACGCTCTGAATAAATCTGTGATCGTCTGCATTTTCAAAACCGTTCTGCAGAGTGTTGTGGTCAATATATGAAACCGAAAGCTCGGTGCGTACTCTTTCAACGCCCATTGCTTCAAACTCAAGGTAAGCCATTGTACCTGTAGCATCCTGAGTGAGTGTCTGGTCAATCTTAAGACCGATTTCGGTTCCGGGTATCATTTCACCGCTGACAAGATGGCTCTTTATCAGCTTCTGACCTATTGTCATTCCCATATGTTTAACCTCCGATATATTTTTAAACATTATAATGTAGATTATATTGCAATTTACCCCTTCAAGTCAAGGGCAAAAGCAACATAATATAATGTTTTTTTATAATAATTATTGAATTTTTATACAACACTTTTACCTTAATAAAATCTTAATAATTATATATGCAACAATTTTCAAAAACAATTACACTTAATATATGACAGGAAAATTCAGAAAACCTATCATCGTATAAAATGAAAGGGGTAAAAAAATTATGAAAGGAAAAATCAAAAGAATTTCAGCATTGGTTCTTTGCGTGGCTTTGTTGTTTACAATTATGAATACGGCTTTTGCACAAGAATCAAGAACAGCAGTTGATTCGGGTTTTTGCGGAGCACAGGGAGAGAACCTTACATGGACTTTCTATGATGACGGTGAACTTGTAATCAGCGGTGAAGGAGAAATGGATTGGTACAGTGTGGATTGGGAGGGCAACAAATATACGGTGTCCAATCCCGTGAAACGACCCGGTTGGTTTGATTATTATGACAGAATATATGTCATAACCGTTGAAGAGGGTGTAACAAGTATCGGCAATGATGCATTCTATACAGGTATGCCGTCAAGAGGCTTTGAACCTTCTTTATATTACAAAATCAATCTTCCCAAAAGTCTTGTATTTTTTGAAGATATGTTTTCTTCAAATGCCTATAACCGTATCGAGGGTAAACATCTGGCGTATGTCTATGCAGGCAGCGAAGGCGAATGGAATTGCATAGAAGACAGAGTTGCTTTAATTAATTTTGATAAAAACAGAGTGCCTGTCGAACGTGTTTACGGCAGTATATCTCAACACTCAACGCCAAAAATTAAAGACAGATATTCAGAACTTTATTTTAACGGTAAAGAACCTGAAGATTTTTGTAAAATTGTTTCTTCACAGTCAGAGGATGTAAACTATACTGCTTACTACTATACATCAAAACCGAAAGCGGAAACGATTGAGTGGTATACCGTAAATAACGGTGAAGAAACAAAAATAGGTGAAATATCAATTACCGAAAACGAAGCCGAAACTATGATGATTCCAAACTATAAAGAGGGCAATGTTTATCTCAAGGCAAAAATCGTTGATTCAGACGGTAATATTATTATTGAATCAAAAGAGTGGTATATCGGTACGGAATATCCGTTTTTCACAAAAGTTAAAATGTATTTTCAGCTTCTCGGTTTCAACCTTAACCTCTACTTTATGATTATAAATAATATGATAAAAACATATTTTACCAATCTGTTCAGCGGTATATTCTGATAAACTGTCAGGTGGGGACAGCCTTTGCGGCTGTCCTTAATTTTATGCATTAAACTAAACACACGGAGCGGTTGAAAAGAACGCAAAAAAAGATTGAAAAAAGTGTTGACAAATGCGTTTGGATTTGGTAATATAGTCGAGCACTCCGCAAGAG
>JAXJVE010000318.1:0-1720 GCA_036308705.1 Acutalibacteraceae bacterium | reverse complement strand
TAATCATTTGCGGGAGTTGAGCCTTCAAAATATGAACGGGGATCATAATCGCCGTCACGGAATCTGTCTGCAATAAAAGACATATCTCCCCCGCTTAACGGTCTCGGACCTCTGAGGTAATTTACCATCTGCAAAGCAAGGTCTTTATTCTGCGGATAATAACAGAAAGCAAGAACTGTCATTGCAGCGGTGTCAAACGGAGTTGAGAGAGCAGCCTGTGGCAGAGAAGTGAATTCCTCAAAGGTTGATGGCAAAGAATTGAAAACAATCTTTTCTTTCTTGTTTCCAAGATTACCGACTGCAGATGCAGCCTTATTAAAGCCCTGTGTTACGGCTGAATTAACATTCTTTTTAATTGCATTTTCCGCTTTGTTTTTGAACATATCAAAAAGTGCCATCTTTTATTCCTCCCTGCAACTATTTATCGTTGTTATTTTTCGGCTTTGCTCTGCGATCAAGTTCTTTGTAAAGGAAATTATCGCTTCTTCCTGTTACTGTCATACTTCCGTTTCTGGTATATACAGTTGCGTTCTTCTGCATTTTCACGCTGATGTTTTTTGAAGCAATGCTTTTTATAATCAGAAATCCGAGAAAAATTCCGACACTCAGACAAATCGGAATCCAGATGATACTGACTTTTCCTTTCGGAGCATCTTTTTGCTTTTCTGTATATTCTTCATTTTCAGCATCATCTGAAGGTGCATAAAACTCATCGGCGGGTACATTTTCAAGTGTTTCTTCTGTTGCAGCATACAAACTGCTGATACCGCCGAAATAACTTTCATCGGCGTTATAAACATTATAGATTCCATCAAAAAGTGAACTGTCAAGTTCTTCCGCATTGCCCGATGTAAAATAATTATAAACATCATTCTGAATATCGTTAACAAATACGATTGTATTCTCTGCATCGGTATATTCCGATGCAATTTCCTGTGCGTATTCATAACAGGATAAACCGTTAAGGTCGTTCACAATACAGAAGATAACTGAATAACCGTAGTTTTCTTCTATTGACCGTGCATAATCCTCAAGTTCAGAAATCTCGGAAGCATCAAGGCAGTTATCAGTATCACAAATAATATACTGTTCCGTATAAGCTGATACCGAAACAACCGCATAAAGACAAAGCATTAACGCTATAACAACTGCAAATATTTTTTTTGCCATTTCATGCACCTCCTTACAGCAACTGAATCAGCCAGGTAAGCCCGTAGAAAACAACGCCTATGCCTGCACCGAGAAGCAGCGAAGCCAACGTAACGGCTTTTTTGTCTGTAGGAATATTACCCACGAATTTGCCTGTCTGTCCGTTCATTGCAAAAGTATATTGTTTGCCGTTCCATTTGGTACTGAGAAGCCACACGGGATAAAGAGTATATTTATACATACCGTTTGCAACATTCATATTGACATATGTTGTATCAACCGAATCGTAGCCTGTTACGGTTGCACGCAAAGCATCATCGGAGCTCTGTCTGATTCTTTCGTTTGCTCTTGCAACGCACTCATCAACCGTTACATCATATTTATCCGCAAGATAGCCTGCAAGATAAGCCGTATTGAAATCAACGGCATCGGCAATATCAAACGGCTCAATTGATTCCATCAGGTCATCAGGCATTTTGGATGAACCGTCAACGGGAACGTTATCAAAGCCGATATTACAGCTTCTGTAAACATCATAATGAGATGTTTCGGTATAGTGATAGTCTTCGTC
>JAXJVE010000317.1:0-5314 GCA_036308705.1 Acutalibacteraceae bacterium | reverse complement strand
GAAAAGTTTGGTGTGTCCTGCTGCCGCAATTGTTTTACCTTTGAAATCTATGTTGTAAAGAGGAGAAAGATCCCGCAAAACGATTGTATCAGGGTCGATGTAAAGAATTCTGTCAATATTCTCGGGCAGGTAGTCCATCATAAGTAACCTGTAGTATGTTTCTTTTGTGATTCGCTTCGGGACCGGAGCGTCTTCTAATATTTCAGGCGAAATCTTAATAGGATGAATTTTTGTGCGAATCGGATCAACAGATTTTTTAATATTGCAAAAATCATTTTCTGTCAGTGAGCAATGAGCAACATATATATCAAAAGTATTATTGATATTAGTTATCATTATCGATTTCAAAAGTACTGTTAACGGAAAAACATAGTTACTGTCCAAAGTTACAAGAATATTCATATAATTACCTCCTCAAGTACTGTGCTTAACAGCATTTTCTGTTTTTAGGAAATAATAATTTTAATTTAAACATAAGTCAACCGGCTTCAAATAATTGTAAGAATAATTTAATTTAAGTATAATGATCAGATATATTTTATTACAAAAAACCGACAAAATTGTAATATTAAATAGTCCTGTTTTAATCACAGTCCATTTATTCTGTCGCTTTGTAAAGCATACAGGGTCTTCCGCCTGTTTCATAGTTTATTTCACCCTGAGCTTTGCCTGATTCGACAAGGTAGTTCATATATCTTCTGACTGTTACGGCGGTAATTCCCGTCTTTTCGGCTATTTCGTCACCGGTCAGCCATTTGTTTTTGTTTTCTTTCAAATGATCAGAAATAATTGAAAGTGTCTTTTCCTGTATTCCCTTCGGATGCAGGTCTTCACTTTTTTTACGGGATGAATCAATAATAAAATCAATGCTTTTTTGATTCAGAGTGTCAAGCTCATTTAGTGCTTTTTGTTGTGTTATATACTTCTGAAGTGCCGTTTGAAATCTGTCAAAGGTAAACGGCTTAACGAGATAATCAACTATGCCCAGGTGAAGAGCTTCTTCAAGCGAGTCACGGTCATTGGCGGCAGTTACCATAATCACATCAGCAGATATCTGTTTCTTTCTTATCTGACGTAAGGTTTCAAATCCGTCAAGCTTCGGCATATATACATCCATTATGATAAGGTCAACGCTGTTTGTTTCCAAAAATTCAAGAGCAGAAAGACCGTCTTTACATTTGCCGCAAACTGAAAAGTTTTTGTTTTTCATTACATACTGCTCGTTTATCATGGCAACCATTGGGTCATCTTCAACTATAAGTACCTTATACATTTTTGCAGCTCCTTTTTTTATTTCTTAAAACTGACGGTAAAGGATGTTCCTATACCTTCCTGTGATTCAACATTTATTTTGCCGCCGGCAGCTTCAATGAGGTTCTTTACTTGATATAGTCCCGTGCCCCTGCCACTGCCTTTAGTGGAAAATCCGTTTTCAAAAATACGGCCGATGTTACTGTCGGATATACCTGAGCCTGTGTCGTCAGCAGTTATGAGAAGCGCTCCCGGTTTTGAATACATACCGAATAATAATTCTTTTTGACCGTCATAGTTCATATCGTTCATTGACTCAAAAGCGTTTTCAATGAGGTTGCCGATGACAGTAACAAGAACTTCAGAGGGAAGAGATATATCTGCAGAAGAATAGTAACAGCCTTCCCTTAAAACGAACTTAACATTAAGCTCTGAAGCTCTTGCAATTTTTCCTATAAGAAGTGCGGCTATTGCAGGTTCGTTTATACAGTTCATAACCTTGCTTATGGTTTCTCGCTGCACCATTGTTATATTCTGAATGTATGATGTTGCCTCATCGTACATTTCCATCTGTATCAGACCGAGAATAACATGAAGCTTATTAGTGAAATCGTGGTTGTTAGCTCTCATTGAATCTACAAGATATCTTGTACCCGTGAGGTCTTCCATAAGCTTTGTGTATTCTTTTCTGTCGTGAAGAATACCGACGGTGCCGGTAACAGAACCGTTTTCTTTAATCGGTATTGTATCAATTAGTATGTTGTCATAAGCTGAACTTACAGAACGACTAATTTCAGAAGCACAAAGAGAATTGAGCGCAGGAATTGTATTACTTAAATTACTTACATATTTTCCGATGAAAGAATCTTCTTTTCCGTCAGTTGTAAGCATTTCAACGGCTGATTTATTTATAAACTGAACTTTACCTACCTTGTCAACAGCTACTATGCCTTCGTCAAGAGATTCGAGAATATTGTCACGCATTCGGAACATGGATGTAAACACATCAGGCTCATATCCTAAGAGACTCTTTTTGATTTTATTTGAAAGCTCTGCAGAGACAAAAAGCTCAATCAGAATTGCTATAATAGTAATAAGAATAAAGGTAAGTATAATTTGAATCGTTTCATTTTTTATATTTTTCATAAGCATAATTGCCATAACAAAGCCCGCATAGTTGCCTTCTTCGTCGTATATTGCAGCATATGCTCGTCTTTGCGTGCCTGACGGACCATTGTCTGTAGTAGTATAGTAATCTCGTGATTTTTCTTTAAAGTCAGGTATTGTACCGTCGTAAACCGTACCGATAAGCTCTTCGTTTGAATGGTAAAGACGAGTGCTTTCTTTTGTTACAACAGAGATAACATCAATATCTTTAAGAGTATCACACAGAGAATCAAGATATTCTTTGAGCAAAGGATAGGAATCCATGTTTGAGTATTCTGCTTCTACAACGAGTGGTGACTTTGCGATAGTTTCTGCCACATTCTGAAGATTCTGGTCACGGCGCTCTATTTCAAATTGCACATTTATAAAAGAACCTGCAAAACCTAAAAACAAAGCAAGGGTGACGATAAGTATAATCTGAAAACGAAAAGACATTTTTTGTATATTGCCGAGAGTGGCTTTCTCGTTTTTTTGGTTGTTTCTTTTAAATGGCATATAAAATACTTCTTTCATTTTAGTTTATGCTGTAATAATAATAGATTTTTTGCCTTTTGAAAAGGTTTTGAAAGTAAAATAAATGAAAAAAACATAAAAATTTCTTTTAAACTTTTGAATAATTGTATATGAGAAAAAACTGTGATATTCTTGGCTCAACAAAAAACAAAGGAGCGATTTTATATGGGTTCAATATTCGAAACAGTTATGCTTTTATGCTTCGGCTTTTCCTGGCCGATGAATCTTATCAAAGCATACAATGCAAAAACAGCAAAGGGTACAAGCCTGCCTTTCATACTTCTTATAATAATAGGTTATGTGGCAGGTATTACAGCTAAGATTGTTACGGGACAGACCAACTACGTTCTTGCAGCGTATGTATTAAATCTTGCTATAGTACTTCTTAATCTTGTAATTTATTTCAGAAATTCAACACTTGACAAGAAGAAAGCATAAGGAGAGATCGAAAATGACAGAAATTAAAAAGTATTCAGCACTCAACGACCTTGCAGAAAAAGGCGGAACAGTTATATTCGGCGGCAAAGAAGATAAGGATATTCCTCTTTGTGAGTTAAGACAGGCATTTGAGCTCGGTTCAAACTATTATAACAGAAGCTTTGAAAATCTCAGCATTGCAAATGCCGCAGAGCTTTATTTTAGCAGTGTAGCACCTCTTGAGCCTGACACCGTACTTCTTCATATCGGTGAAAACGACCTCGATTTGTTTGAAAACAATCCGGATAAGTTTTTGGAGCTTTACAGAGAGCTTGTTTGCAAAATTAAATCTGAAAGCAGAGACTGCTATATAGCAATTGTATCACTTAAAAATTATGATAATGATTCGTTAATTGCTAAATTGAATGAGCGTCTTAAGTATCTTGCCGATTCCGAAAGATGTGAATTTGTTGATGTTTCTCAAAAGAAGGTATGGAATCCGAGAAGCACAAAAGATGCAATTTCCTTTATATGCTCTCTCGGTTTTGTAAGACATCTTAAAAGTCATGAGCCGGTATACGACCTTGCAAGAACACTTTTTTGCTATGCTTGATTCCTGTAAAGAGTACAAATTAAAACAGATGTCCTCAAAATAAATTGAGAGCATCTGCCTAAATAATACTTATAACGGAGGTAATTAAAAATGAAAAAGTTTTTTGAATTAATCACATTGGCAGCATTATCAACAGATCCCTATTTTACTGTTGATCATAACGGTGAAGCCATGTATGAGTTATACAAAAGCGTCCTTGATGACTTAACAAAGAAAGCTTCAAATACGGATGAACAAAAACCAAACAATAAACTAAAAGGAAGCAAACAAAGATGATTTACAATTATTTTTTGACGTTATTTTGAGAATTTACCTTGTTTTTCTTCCTATATTCACTCGGTGTCATACCCGTATATTTTCTGAACAACCGGCTGAAATACAGCGCATTGTCATAACCGACAGTGGCTGCTATTTCAGCTATATTTTTATTACTGTTTTCAAGGTATCCCTTTGCAGCAGCGATTCGCAAAGAAACGATGTACTGCATAGGCGGTACCTTCATAACATTTTTAAAGCTGTGTATGAACCAATTCACACTCATCAGGTGTTCACTTGCATACTGTTCAACTGAAATAGGCTTACTATAGTTTTCATTAAAATAATGTACGGCTCTTTCGATATCGTTTATGGTGTCGTTTTTTGTTTGCTTACCTTCTTTTATATATCTGTTTATAGCAAGGAAAATGTGGTGCATAAACAGTTTAATCACATCTTCATAGTTTGCTCTTTGCAACTGAAGCTCTTTTATAATCTGATTATAAATCCAGGGATAATCAGGCGAAAGACCCGTAAAGAAAACATTTTCTTCCTTTGGCAGTTCATAGCTGTCAAGATACTGTTCTACCTTCCAACCGGTAAAATGCACCCAATAAACCTCGGTTTTGTCAACGGCGTAATAGTAATATACCTGTGGTTCCTTTGGTCTGAAAAGAACCATATTTCCTTTAGTTACTACGGTAGGCTCTTCGCTGCCTTTAAAATAGAAATATCCTTTTCCTGCAGCTATATATAAAAGTTGATAATCGTTTCTACCCTCAGGGTGGGGCGTTTCAATTACAGGAGTAGTATGAACACGGTAATAGCCGCAGTTATTAATCCTTAAAGGAACACTCAGGTCCTCTAAGTTGGGGTTTTCATCATCAACATATGCTACGTTAATATACAAGAGAATCCCTCCTTGTGTGATTATGTTTATATTATATACCATGTTAACCTTGTTTTCAATTGCATTTAAAGTGATTTTGTGCATATATTGGTTAATTTTATATATTGAAAACAAAACAGCACGCTTGTATAATGAAATCGTAAACTAAGCTTGGTAAACGAAACAATAAACAAGGAGAAAGAACAATG
>JAXJVE010000316.1:0-9592 GCA_036308705.1 Acutalibacteraceae bacterium | reverse complement strand
GGTATGATCGGTGACCCCTCAGGCAGAAGCGACCTTCGTCAGGTGCTCACAAAGGAAACAATCGAGCACAATGTTGAATGCTTCAAAAAGCAGATGAGCCGTTTTATCGAATTCGGCGAAGGCAAGGCAATGATGATCAATAACGCAGACTGGCTTCTTGACCTTAACTATGTTGAGGTTCTCCGTGAGGTTGGTGCTTGCTTCTCGGTTAACAATATGCTCCGTGCCGAATGTTATAAGCAGAGAATGGAAAAGGGCCTCAGCTTCCTTGAGTTCAACTATATGATTATGCAGAGCTATGACTTCTATCATCTCTTCAAGGAATACGGCTGTAATATGCAGTTCGGCGGCGATGATCAGTGGTCAAATATGCTCGGCGGTACCGAACTTATCCGTAAAAAGCTCGGTAAGGATGCTTATGCTATGACTATCACTCTTCTTCTTAACTCAGAAGGCAAGAAGATGGGTAAAACTGCTTCGGGTGCAGTATGGCTTGACCCCGAAAAGACATCACCCTATGAATTCTATCAGTATTGGCGTAACGTTGCCGATGACGATGTTCTCAAGTGCATCCGTATGCTCACCTTCCTTCCTCTTGAAGAAATTGATGCTATGGATAGTTGGGAAGGCAGCCAGCTTAATACAGCCAAGGAAATTCTTGCTTTTGAACTTACAAAGCTTGTTCACGGTGAAGAAGAAGCTGCAAAGGCTCAGGCTGCGGCAAAGGCAATTTTCAGCGGTGCTGCAGACCTTGACAATATGCCTTCAACTGCTCTTGCGGATGCAGATTTCACAGACGGTTCAATTGATATTCTTGAAATTCTTGTTAAGGCTGAAATCACAAAGTCAAGAGGCGAGGGCAGAAGACTTGTTCAGCAGGGCGGTATTTCGGTTGACGATGCAAAGGTAACCGATTTCACTCTCAGCTTTACTCAGGCTGCTCTTAAGGAAAAGCCCATCGTTGTTAAGAAGGGTAAGAAAATCTTCCATAAGATTGAGGCATAAAATGGAAAAATATGCTGTTTTTCTTGATATAGACGGCACTTTGATAAGTGACAGCTTTGAAATTCCCGAGCGTAACAAAAAGGCTATTGCTGCCGCAAGGGAAAATGGCCATATGGTGTTTATCAATACCGGCAGGTCATACGGCAATATACCGCCGCAGCTTCACAGTCAGTTTGATGTTGACGGAATTATTGCGGGCAGCGGTGTTATGATAACCATGGGCGGCGAAACCGTATATAAAAAGTCAATGAGCAAGGAGCTTGTAAAACGGCTTGTTGAATATGCCTTTGAACATCTTGAATATTGGTATATATTTGAAGGCTTAAAAAGAATTTATGATATATCAATCGATAACGAAGACTGTTCGGGTTATAAGATTCCGTTAAAAAAGCCTGAGGATTATATTCTTATGAATGACGATGAAATTCAGGTTATTGCAATGGGTGTTAAAGTGCCTGAGGATTTCAAAGAGCGTTTTAAGGATGAAATAACAGTTTTTCAGTTTGATACATATGCCGATTGTGTTATCAAAGGCATTAACAAGGCAACAGGAATTGAAAAGGTGCTTGAATTAACAGGCATAAAAAAAGAAAATACCATCGCAATAGGCGACAGTAATAACGATTTCGATATGATAAATTATGCGGGAATCGGTGTTGCAATGGCTAATTCTCAGCAGAGTATTCTCGATATTGCCGATTATGTTACTGCATCCGCCAAAGATTGCGGAGTTGCTCAGGCGATTGAGAAATTCTTACTGTAACAGATTATAAAATACGGAAAAGGAGTGTCAGAGTGATGAAAAAGATAACAAAGGCTATAATAGGTACTGCCGCAGGCGTAACCGTAGCTTCTCTTGCTTTGGGCGAGTTTATGTATCACGCCGTTCTTAATATGGATATTCAGATGTGGGCGGCAAAAAAAGGCATTCTCAGAAATCCCGAAGAAGAAAAGTTCTGGGCAGAATGTGAAATATATCAGGACAGTCTTAAATGGTATGATGAAGTGAAGCCCGAAACATTGACTATCTATTCAAGATTGGGCAGAGATATGCGTGCCGATTTCATCCCCGCCGATGCTCCGAGCGATAAATGGGCAATTGTTATCCACGGCTACACTGCGGGCACTTCGTTTATGGCACATTATGCGTGGAAATACCACACACTCGGATTTAACGTTATTCTGCCCCATATGGTCGGTCACGATTCAGACAGCGTAAAATACTGTTCAATGGGTTATTATGATAAGCTCGTTATTGTTGACTGGATTAACTATATCGCAAACCTCAACCCCGATTCGCAGATTCTTATGCACGGCGTATCAATGGGCAGTGCAACCACAATGCTTGTAACAGGCGAGGATATTCCCGATAACGTTGTGTGTGCGGTTGCTGATTGCGGTTATACAACCTGCTGGGATGAATATGTTTATCAGGCAAAGAGTATGTTCCGTATTCCCGCATTCCCGATTGTTACATATGCAAACGTTGTTTCAAAAAGGCAGAAAAACTTTGATTTCAAAAAGTGTGCACCGATTGAAGCGGTTAAAAAATCAAAAACTCCGACCATTTTCCTTCATGGTGATAAAGACGATTTCGTGCCTTATCATATGATGAAACCGCTTTATGAAGCCTGTACGGCGGCGGATAAAAAGATGGTTACAATACCAGGTTCATTCCACGCAAACGCCGCATTTGCCGATAACGAGCTATATTGGAGCAACGTAGAAAAGTTTATGTCAAAACATTTCAGATAACAAATAAACCGCAGGAGCAATCCTGCGGTTTTGTTATATAAGTATTTGGTTGAGTTTCGCCATTGTGTTTTTATCAGGTTCGGGAATGTGTTCAAACGGGAACTTTATTCCGAGTTTATCATATTTCACCTGACAGATTTTTCTGAATGCAAGAAGTTCTGTTTTGTCAACACATTTATGTGAATTTGCAATGTTTTTGATTTTAAGAATATTTTCTTCGTTATCGTTCAGAGAGGGGATAATAACCTGACGGAGTGTAACGGGAATATTCTCAGCGTTGAGATATTCAAGAAAATCAAGAACATTCTGCAATCCGCAGCCTGCGTGCTCTTTATAAAGAGAATCACAGGTGTATTTTATATCAAGCAGAACACGGCCAGTTTCTTTAAGCAGAGCTTTAACAGAATCATTCATAATGCTGCCTGAAGTGTCAAGGCAGGTGTTGATGCCTTCTTTGTGGCAAAGCTCAAATATCTCTTTCACAAAATCTGCCTGCAGAAGCGGTTCACCGCCCGAAACGGTTATGCCGCCTTCTGCACCGAAATATTCTTTGTATCTTGCAGCACGTTTTACAACTTCTTCTGCCGTATATTCCGTGCCTTCGCCGATTTTCCAGGTATCGGGATTATGACAGCATCCGCATCGCAGATTGCACCCCTGAGTGAACACAACAAAGCGTATTCCCGGGCCATCTATTGCTCCGAGGCTCTGAAAAGAATGAACTATACCTTTCATATTGCTTCGTGGAAGGTACGGCTGATAACTTCTCTCTGCTGCTCTCTTGAAAGCTTGTTGAAGTTAACCGCATAGCCTGAAACTCTGATTGTGAGGTTGGGATATTCTTCAGGGTTTTCGTAGGCTTTCATAAGTGTTTCTCTGTTGAGCACGTTAACATTGATATGATGTGCTTTCTTTGCAAAGTAGCCGTCAAGAATTGAAACAAGGTTTGCAACTCTTTCGTCTTCATCTCTGCCGAGAGCATCGGGTGTGATTGAGAATGTGTTTGAAACACCGTCACGGCAATCGTCATAGCTGATTTTTGCAACAGAGTTAAGTGATGCAAGTGCACCGTTTTCTTCTCTGTTATGCATCGGGTTTGCACCGGGTGCAAAGGGTGCCGAAGCCTTTCTGCCGTCAGGTGTTGCACCTGTGTTTTTGCCGTACATAACGTTTGAAGTGATAGTGAGTACGGAAAGGGTGTGGATGGCATTTCTGTAAGTGGGAGTCTTACGAAGCTCGGTTATAACTTTATGAGCCATATCCTTTGCGATAAGGTCAACTCTGTCATCGTCGTTACCGTATTTGGGGAAATCGCCTTCTGTTTTGAACTCGGTAATGAAACCGTTGCTGTTCTTAATCGGTTTTACATTGGCAAATTTGATTGCACTGAGTGAGTCTGCAACAACAGAAAGGCCTGCAATACCGAATGCCATAAAACGCTCAACTTCTGTATCGTGAAGAGCCATCTGAGTTTTTTCGTATGCGTATTTATCGTGCATATAATGAATGATATTCATTGTGTTAACATAGAGGTTGCTCAGCCAGCTGATGTAAACATCAAAGCGTTCCATAACCTCATCAAAGTCGAGCTTATCACCGCTGAGAACGGGCATCTGAGGGCCGATGTGCATACCGCTTGTGGTATCGTAACCGCCGTTGATTGCGATGAGAAGAAGCTTTGCAAGGTTGCATCTTGCACCGAAGAACTGCATCTGCTTGCCGACTTTCATTGCCGATACGCAGCAGGCAATAGCGTAATCGTCACCGTATATGGGACGCATAATATCGTCATTTTCATACTGGATTGAGTCTGTATCAGCCGAAACTTTTGCACAGAATTTCTTGAAGTTTTCGGGGAGTGAATTTGACCAGAGAACGGTGAGGTTCGGCTCGGGAGATGAACCGAGAGTATAAAGTGTGTTGAGAATACGGTAGCTGTTCTTTGTAACAAGAGTTCTGCCGTCTTCACCCATACCGCCTACAGCTTCTGTAATCCACATCGGGTCGCCGCCGAAAAGTTCGTTGTATTCGGGTGTACGAAGATGACGGGCAATACGGAGTTTCATAACAAAATCGTCGATAAGTTCCTGTGCACCTTCTTCGGTGAGAACACCGTTTGCGATATCTCTTTCAATGTAGATATCAAAGAATGTGCTTACTCTGCCGAGTGACATTGCAGCACCGTTCTGCTCTTTGATTGCACCGAGATATGCAAAATATGTCCACTGAATTGCTTCTTTTGCATTTGCAGCGGGGCCGCTTATATCAAAGCCGTACATAGCCGCCATTTCTTTAAGATAGCCGAGGAATGTAATCTGCTGAAAGAGTTCCTCATCAAGGCGTATCTGCTCTGTGTTGAATGCACCGCTTGAAAGGTTGCTCTTATCTTTTTTCTTTTCTTCAATAAGTCTGTCGATGCCGTAGAGTGCAACTCTGCGGTAGTCACCGATGATTCTGCCTCTGCCGTAAGCATCGGGCAGACCTGTGATAACGTGGCACTTACGTGCCTGACGCATTTCGTCTGTGTATGCACGGAAAACGCCGTCATTGTGAGTTGTACGGAAGCGGAATTCTTCCTCAACCTTTTTGCTGAGTTTGTAACCGTAAGCTTCGCAAGCCTGACGAACCATTCTCATACCGCCAAAGGGATTAACGCCTCTTTTAAGCGGGCGGTTAGTCTGCATACCAAAGATTAATTCGTTATCTTTATCAATATATCCGGGTGAATAGCTTGTGAGCGACGAAACCGTAGCTGTATCAATATCAAGCACACCGCCAAACTGACGTTCAAGTGCAAAAAGTGCTTCAAGCTTTTTCATAAGTGCCCGAGTGCGTTCTGTTGCACCTGCAAGGAATTCGCTGTTGCCCTGATATTCCTTGTAGTTTTTCTGAATGAAGTCACGAACGTTGATTTCTTCCTGCCATACGCCTGAAGTAAAGCCGTTCCAATTCTTATGTTCCATAGAAAATACCTCCTTCGTGATGTACTGATTATCCCTTAAAAAAACAAAAAAGGGCTAATCAGTTTAGAAAACTGATCGCCCAGACGGTCGGCATATAATACCCTAAGGTATTTGTTTACATTCCCCCGCGGTGATCCGCTTTTCCGTCAGTCATGTAAACTTTATGTAATTATTATACCCAATGTGTATACTTTTGTCAATGAATAAAAAGAATAAAGCACCGCATAATGGTGCTTTATTTTTTGTTTATTTTATATGATTACTGCATTTTTTCCTGCTTTACTTTGTGGTCAACAATGTGACGCTTTGCAAGTTCGGCTGTAACTTCGTCAAGAGTAATACCCATTTCAATCATCATAACAGTTATGTGATAGAGAAGGTCTGCAATTTCATAAACGGTTTCAGCCTTGTCGCCGCCCTTTGCACCGATAATAACTTCGGTACACTCTTCGCCAACCTTTTTGAGAATTTTGTCAATTCCTTTTTCAAAAAGATATGTTGTATATGAGCCTTCTTTTTTCTCAACTTTTCTGCCTACAAGCATTTCATAAAGTCCTTCGTAGGAGAAAGCCTCTTCTTCGGGGGCAAGAATATCTTCAAAGAAACAGGTTTCGCTGCCTGTGTGGCAAGCGGGGCCGTTTTTGATAACATCAATAAGAAGTGTATCCTTATCGCAATCTGTACGGATTGAAACAACCTGCTGAGTGTTGCCTGATGTTTCGCCCTTTCTCCAGAGCTGCTGACGGCTTCTGCTGAAGAAACAGGTTTTGCCCTCTTTGATAGTGATATCAAGGCTTTCCGCGTTCATATATGCGAGCATAAGCACCTTTTTGCTGTAGTGATCCTGTACGATTGCAGGAATAAGTCCGTCTGAATTATATTTGAGTTCAACCATTTTTTATATCCTCATCTCTATGTTATTGTCGTTAAGATATCTCTTTAAATCCATAATGTCAACTTCCTTGAAATGGAAGATCGAAGCGGCAAGACCCGCATCTGCACAGCCTGCTCTGAAAAGTTCAAGAAAATCTTCTTTTTTACCCGCACCGCCGCTTGCGATAACGGGGATTGAAACAAGATCGCTTATTTTCTGAAGCATTTCAAGGTCAAAGCCTTTCTTAACGCCGTCTGTATCTATGCTGTTAACAACAAGCTCGCCTGCACCGTTGTTTTCGCCCATTTTTGCCCATTCAAGAGCATCAATGCCTGTGTCAATTCTTCCGCCCTTGCTGAAAATGTGGAACGAGCCGTCAACACGCTTGATATCCATTGAAAGCACAACGCACTGGTCACCGTATTTTTTAGCCGCCTTTTCAATAAGCGAAGGGTCTTTGATAGCACCCGAGTTAACCGAAACCTTGTCTGCACCGCATTTGAGCACTCTGTCAAAATCATCAAGAGTGTTGATGCCGCCGCCAACGGTAAGGGGGATGAAAATTTCGCTCGCAACCTGAGTGAGAGCATCTGTGAAAAGTGCTCTGCCCTCGAATGAAGCTGTTATATCGTAAAATACAAGTTCATCTGCACCGCTGTCATTATAAAAATGAGCAAGCTCAACGGGTGAAGCAACATCCTGAATTCCTTCAAAATTAACGCCTTTAACAACTCTGCCGTTTCTTACGTCAAGGCAGGGGATAATTCTTTTTGTAATCATAAAGCACCTCCTGCGGCAAGAGCATCTTTAAGGCTGAGTTTACCTTCATAAACCGCTTTGCCGACTATTGCACCGTAAATACCCATTTCATTGAGTGTCTTAAGCTCATCTGCAAAGGTGATGCCGCCCGATGCAACAATATCAAGCCCCTGAATTTCTGAAAGCTCTTTGTAAATTTCAAGATTAGTGCCCGAGAGCATACCGTCTTTTGAAATATCGGTATAAATAACGGTTGAAACGCCCGTATCACGGAGCTTTTTGCAGAATTCAACGGAGTTGACATTTGTTGTTTCCTGCCAGCCGCTTACTGCAACAAAGCCCTCTTTTGCATCAACACCGACTGCAACCGCATTGCCGAATTCTTTAACCGCTTCCTCAACAAAGGGGTAGTTGCGTATAGCCGCAGTGCCGAGAATAACACGCTTTACACCGAGTGAAAGGTAATCTTCAATTCTCTGCATATTTCTTATGCCGCCGCCGACTTCAATAAAAAGACCGTTGATTCTGGCGGCTTCTTTGATGGCATCAAAGTTGACGGGAGTGCCGTCTTTTGCACCGTCAAGGTCAACCATATGTAAATTTGTTGCTCCGTCTTTCATAAATTCCAGAGCCATTTCGGCGGGCGAATCGGCATAGATTTTAACCTGATTGTAGTCACCTTTGGTTAAACGCACAACCTTGCCGCCGAGTATATCCGTTGCGGGAAATATCTGCATAATTTTCTCCTTATATTTCTGAGAATGCCTTTAACAGTGCAAGACCTTTTGCACCGCTTTTTTCGGGATGGAACTGCATTCCGTAAACACTTCCGCTTTTAACGATAGCGGGTACGGCAACTCCGTATTCTGCAAATGCAAGAGTGTTTTCAACACAGCCCTTTGCGTAGAATGAGTGAACGAAATACATATAGTCGCCCGGCTCAATATATTTAAAAATCGGGTCAGCTTTAGCTAAATTGAGCTTATTCCAACCCATATGGGGGATTTTTAAATCTTCGGGAATCTGACCCTCAAGAGGGCCTACATAACCTTTGATAAGGCCAAGACCTGCGTGGGCACCGTATTCAAAGCTTCTTTCAAAAAGAAGCTGCATACCGAGGCATATACCGAGAATAGGCTTGCCTTCTTCCGCAAGAGTGCGAAGAAGCTCAACCATACCGCATTCACGCAGTTTTTTTGCCGCATCGCCGAATGCACCTACACCGGGAAGAATTATTCTGTCTGCCGAAGCAATTTCGTCTTTATCGCCTGTGATTTTGCACTCGATTCCGAGGCTTCTGAGCGATGATGAGAGCGAAAAAAGATTGCCGCAGCCGTAGTCAATTATTGCTATCATTATAAAATTCCTTTCGTTGAGGGAATTTCGCCGCCGAGGGTTAAATCTTCAAAAACCGCTTTGCAGAGTGCTCTTGAAACGGCTTTGAAAATGCCTTCAATAATGTGGTGGCTGTTTTTACCCTCAAGCTGCTTGATGTGGAGAGTAATATCGCTGTTGCGAACAAATGAAATAAAGAATTCTTCAATAAGTTCGGTATCCATACCGCCAACTGCAGGGGTGGGGATATCCACATCATAGTTGAGATATGCTCTGCCGCTTATGTCAATGCTTGCAAGAATAAGAGTTTCATCCATAGGCAGAAGGATACTGCCGTAGCGTGAAATTCCTCTTTTTTCGCCAACAGCTTTTGCAAATGCCTGACCGAGCACAATACCGACATCTTCAACCGTATGATGATAGTCAACGTGTGTGTCGCCAACGCATTTTACTTTTAAATCCATTCTGCCGTGGCGTGCAAAAAGCTCAAGCATATGGTCAAGAAAACCGCAGCCTGTATCAATCTCGTTTTTGCCTGTGCCGTCAAGATTGAGCCAAAGGTCAATATCGGTTTCATTGGTTTTTCTTTTGATTTCAGCTTCTCTCATTTATAATCTCCTTAACCGCATTGATAAGAGTCTGCATTTCATCGTCTGTGCCGACTGTTATGCGAAGATAGTTATCGATTTTTGCTTTGTTGAAATATCTTACAAGTATTCCTTTTTTGCGAAGCTCTGCCGCAAGTTCGCAAGCGGCAATTTTATCGCTCGATGCAAAAATGAAATTTGCTTTTGAATCGGTACAGACAAAACCCATTTCTCTGAGCTGAGCAATAGTTTTTTCTCTGGTTGCAACGATTCTTGCGATTTTATCGTCATAATATTCATTATCCGCAATAGCC
>JAXJVE010000315.1:0-1257 GCA_036308705.1 Acutalibacteraceae bacterium | reverse complement strand
GTTATATATCCAATATAATTATACACTTTTTATTGTATGTGAATGTTTTTAAACACATCGTTTTTTTATTCTTTATCGGGCTGCTGACCATCGTGAGCGAGCCATTTACATTCGCTTATCTGCATATTTGTGAATGTTACCTTGAAAGATGAATCTTCGGGGCTGCACGCATAAACTCCAAACTGAATAGTGCCTGCACCGTTCCACATATGGCAAACACGCATTTGTCTGAATGTTATGCCGTCGTCAGAACATTCAATGCAGTAATCGTCTTCTCTGCGGCTGAATCTGTACCACATTGATTTTATATCGGCATCTATTTCTGTTGTCGCCCAATCGGAATAGCCGTTATTGGTAACAACAGAGCCGAGGTGCTGGAATTTTTCGTTTTCAAACTCAACAGAGGCTTTTATCCAGTTGTCAGAGTCAAGATACATAACAATGCCGCATTGGTCAAATCTGTGTTTGCTTTCAAACTCTGTTTTTACTGTAAATGAGAAGAATTTTTCATCGGTTTTCATTTGCAGAACAGGTGCATTATCGTTTCTGAAATGATAATATGTTCTCTGCCACAAATCTGTATGCGGTTTTGTAACCGCTGTTATTTTATCGTCAGACAAACTGTATGATTCAGGCTCTCTTGTCCATTGAAATTTGTTTATATCAAAGTTCATTTTAATTCTCCTTGATGATAATTAACAGAGTGTTTTATATACCCAAAAAAGTTCTTTCAATAACATTATCCTGAAGTCCGCTTTCAAGGTTTACAAAATAATCACTGTAACCGCCTACACGTACAATAAGATTGCGGTGGTTTTCGGGGTTGACTTTTGCGTCAAGCAAATCTTCAGGAGAAACAACGGTAACGGTGTATTGCTGACCGCCGCCTGAAAAATAAGCTTTTGCAAGGGCAATGAAAGAGGCTTTTCCTTTTTCGGTGCAAAAAAGCTTTTTTTCAAACTTGTTCTGAAATACAAATCCGCTGCAAGCATCGGTATGATTATATTTAAGAACGGATTTGATTTGTGCCGTCGGGCCTTTTGTGTCACGCCCCGGAGTTGCGGCAATGCTGTCTGCAATAAGGGGTTCGCCCTTCAGTTTTCCGTTGGGTAGGGCAGCGGTTTGCCGTGCATAATTTGCTGCACGGCTGAATGTACTGCAGCCGCCTGTGAAAACTCCGCCTCTGTAGGTGTTGTTTCGCTTGAGTACGGTTAAAAATCGGTTAAGTGCACGTGCCGTTATAAGGTCAACTTCTTC
>JAXJVE010000314.1:0-3678 GCA_036308705.1 Acutalibacteraceae bacterium | reverse complement strand
GGATTCTGCCGTCTTCTTCAGCGGCAATAATTTCAACCCAAGCGTTCTGAGCATCAAAACGCTTCTTTGAAAGCATAACAGTTCCTTCGGCATCATTAGTTTTCATGATGATAAGATCGATTTCGTCACCGATCTTAAGTTCCTTAGCTGCGTTAGCATTGGGATCTGCACTGTATTCATCCATGGGAACATAACCGGCATGCTTTCTGCCGATATCAACCTGGATTTCAGTGGGAGTAATACCCATAACTACGCCTTTAACTTTCTGATCTGTGCTCATATTGCTCAGAGAAGCTTCAAGTGCTGCGGAAAAATCCATATCGTCTGTTATTACTGCTGCTTCAGAAGGCACCTCCTCTACCTGTAATTTTGTGGTTTCGTTTACGATTTCGGACATTTCTAAAAGTACCTCCTTAATTATTACGGAAGGAGTTGAAGCTCCCGCCGTGACGCCGACTTCGGCGTGATTGGAAAAATCTATGGTCCTGAGCTCGTCGGCTCTTTCCACCAAATGTGTTTCGCAGTTTTCACTGCAAACGGTTTTAAGCTTGACGGTATTTGAACTGTAGCGAGTACCGATAACAATCATCAAATCGCATTTTTTTGAAAGTTCGACGGCTTCGTCCTGTCTTTTACGCGTCGCACTGCATATTGTATCAAAAATTTTAGCATTTGTACAGTATATTTTTATTTTTTCTTTACAAATTTTCCATTCTTTTTGTGAAAAAGTAGTCTGTGAAACAACTATTATTCTTTTTTGGCATATTTTAGAGTTTTTATAAAGTAATTTTTCAAGCTCATCTGAATCTTTAAATATATAAAATTCGCCTTTACAATATCCTTTTATACCGATTACTTCGGGATGATTACAATCCCCTGCAATTAAAACAGTTGTATCTTCTTCTGAATTTTCAGAGATTACATTATGAATTTTTTTTACAAAAGGACAAGTTGCATCACAGATATCAGCACCCATATTCCTGAGTTCATCATAAACGGCTTCAGGAACACCGTGGGCACGTATTATAACTGTTTCACCTTTTTTTGCCTGTGACGGATTTTCTATTACTCTTATACCGTTTGCTTCAAGTTCGGATGTAACAAAACTGTTGTGAATTAATTCACCGAGGGTTACTGCGGGCATATTATTTTTTGCAAGCTGATATGCGGTATCAACCGCTTTTTTTACACCGAAACAAAACCCTGCTGTGTTTGCAAGTGTTATTCGCAATGGCCTTTACTCCAAAGCTTCACAATTTCATCCATAACTTTTTTAGCACAGTTTCTGACTTCTTCCTTTGAGCTTTCTTCTGTAAAACCAAGACTTTCATAAGGAATCAATTCGCCGAATCTGATTGTGACTCTTGTGCCCTTCTTCATTTCATCTCTGTTATAGATTGATACAGGAAGAATATCAGCCTTTGCTTCTCTTGCGATTACACCGATACCTGATTTGGCTCTTGCAGGTTTGAAATCCCTTGAACGTGTACCCTCAGGGAAAATACCAAGTATATGGCCTTCTTTAACAACTCTGCCGGCATAATCAAGCGCTTCTTTATCCGCACCGCCTCTTACAATGGGGAAACCATTTATTTTTTTGAAAAACTTACTGATGAGAGGCTTTTCAAAAAGCTCTTTTTTACCCATAAAATGAATCTGTCTCTTTTTTATACCGTTTGCAAGAAAAAGAGGGTCAATCGCAACCATATGATTCGATGCAAGAATAAAACCGCCATCCTTAGGAATGTTTTCAAGACCGTAGTAAGTAAGTTTATACTGTGAATTAAGATACTTTATTCCTATAGGACGGAGTTTATCATAAAGCGGTGTTTCTTCATTTACTTTTGAATAGTCAAATCCTTTCATTACATTTTCTCCTTAATAATTTTTATAATTTCATTGATCGATTCTTCAAGTGAAAGACCTGTTGTATCAAGAATAACGCTGTCTTCAGCAGGTTTAAGAGGAGCTATTTCACGGTGTGAATCATTATAGTCTCTTTCAATAAGTTCCGCAAGAACATCCTCGTATTTTACCTCATTACCCTTCTCAATAAGCTCCTTATATCTTCTCTCTGCTCTCTCTTCGGGAGATGCAGTAAGAAAGATTTTAACTTTTGCATCGGGTAAAACAACCGTACCTATATCTCTGCCATCCATAATGCAGTTATTTCTTTTTGCTATATCTCTCTGCAAATCAAAAAGAAATGCTCGTACTTCAGGTACTGCAGAAACATCAGAAGCAGCCATTGAAGCGGGAGGAGTTCTGATTTCAGATGAAACATTTTCACCGTTAAGAAGAACCTTCTGTTCACCGTTTTCAAAAACAAGGTCAACTGTGATATCCGAAAGTGTAGCTGCAACAGCTTCTTTATCTCTCGTATTAACTCCTTTTCTCAAAGCGTTAACACCAACAGCTCTGTAAAGTGCACCTGTATCAACATAAATAAAACCGGATGCTTTTGCGGCTGCACGTGATACCGTACTTTTGCCTGCACCTGCAGGGCCGTCAATTGCAACATTAATAATATTATTCATAAATATACTCCCTGTTTTGTTTTATTTTATCTGCGACACTCAAGCCGGCAAGTCTGCCTGTTGAAAATGCAATCTGAAGATTAAAACCGCCTGTATAAGCATCTGTATCAATAACCTCACCTGCAAAATACAGACCTTCTGTAAGTTTTGATTCCATAGTACCGGGATTGATTTGAGAAACATCAACTCCGCCTGATGTAATTATCGCTTCTGCAATAGGTCTGAAACCTGTAACAGTTATACAAAGACCTTTCAGAAGCTCTGCAAGCGATTTTCTTTGTTCTTTGGTAATCTGATTAACCTTTGTTGTCAAACCTATTTTACTGAGTTTAACAATAACGGGAACAAGTTTTTTAGGTAACAAAGAATTAAGAGCATTTATAAAATTCTTATTTGTATTTTCTGAAAAATCACGAAGTATTCTTGCGTCAAGCTGCTCAACGGTAAGTGCAGGTTTAAGGTCAATATATATTTTATATTTTCCGCTTTTCATATTTCTCATATGTGCCGATGCACTGAGAATCATCGGACCAGATACGCCGAAATGTGTAAAAAGCATTTCACCGAAATCTGTATAAACAGTTTTTCCGCTTTCCGTATCAACAACTCTGATTGACGAATTACGAAGCGAAAGACCCATAAGGTCACTGCAAAATCCCTCGTGTATTTCAAGTGGAACAAGCGACGGAACAATATTTGTTATGTTATGACCCGCTTGTTTTGCAAGCTCATAGCCGTCACCCGTTGAACCTGTGCCGGGATACGACAAACCGCCTGTTGCAACAATTATTTTTTCGGCATATATTTCTTCGCCGTCTTCCGTTTTTACACCCGTAACTTTACCGTTATCAGTCAGTAATTCAACAGCCCTGCCTCTCATAATCCTTGCTCTGCTTCTTGCAAAACTATGGAGAGCATCAACAATATCGGCCGCATTATCAGAAACGGGAAAAACTCTGTTGCCTCTTTCTGTTTTGAGTTCAACACCTCTGTCTTCAAAAAAGAAATAACATCCGAAGGCATAAAACGAGAAAATGCACCATAAAGAAATTTACCGTTACGCGGCACATTAGAAATAAGCTCCTGCAAAGAATTACAGTTATTGGTAACATTGCATCTCCCCTTACCTGTTATCATAACT
>JAXJVE010000313.1:0-3777 GCA_036308705.1 Acutalibacteraceae bacterium | reverse complement strand
GAGATAGGGGAAGAATACCTGGCTTGAAACTGAGAAAATACCCATACAGGCAAGTGAAATATAAAGGCTCTTGTTGTTTTTGATAACAGAAGGTCTGAAACCGTAAACAAGTGTTTCGCCAAAACCTGCAGAGGTTTTAATGCTTGTTCTTGACTCTTTAAGGAAGAATATACCGAAGATACCGCAAGCCGTAACAACCGAGCCGAGAATAAGGAAATAGAGCGAATATTCTCTTGTGCCTGCTTTTTCAGCATCGCCGAAGATAGCACCGAATGAACCTGTAACGGCAACTGAAGCGATAACTGGAACGATTGCAAGAATTGCTTCAATCTTTGAACGATTTGAAGATGTACCGATATCTGTTACCCAAGCATTGAAAGCGGCGTCGTTACTTGTTGAACCCATAAATGTCATAACGGCATCCATAATGATAATGAGGGTAACAGTTGTTGAAATTACGATAGTTGCATCGGGGCTTGCGTTGAGAAGCTTTGCTATGTAATCAGGGTTCAGGAATGCAAAAGCTATAACTGTAAGACCCCAGAGAATGTAACCTGCACAAATAAAAATCTTACGTTTGTTGATTTTGTCGCTGAAGCTGCCCATAAAGAGCGTTGTGAGGAATGCAACAATAGCGCTTACGCCAATCATAATAGTGATATCGTGCATATTGCCGCCTACTGATGTAAGGTATACATTGAAAAACTGATTTTCAACTGCCCATGCAACCTGACCCATAAATCCGAAAAGGATAACGTTCAAAAGAATTGCAGGGCTGAGTTTTTTGTTATTTGACATAATATCAACCTCCGAATTTCTCTATAAGGAATTTTATTAAAAATGCAATTGCGGTAACACCTGCGATACCGCCTGCAAGATAGCCTGCAATATGCATAAATAAGCTCTGCCTGTCCGTGAAATTTCTGAGAATGGGGCCGAGGCTTTCACACTTAAGACCAAACTGCTTGAAGCGTTTGAGCTCGTGAGTGAATTTTTCGGGATTTTTCTCATCAAGAGTAACAAGTCTTACACAGCTGCGGCAACCGTCTGTATACGCTCTGAAGCCCGCTGTTCTGTGCTGAGCAAGGAAAATCCCGTCTGTCCAGCCCGAAAAATCATTGAGATGGTCGTGACCGAAAAATGCACCGATAATGCCGCCAACCTTTTTCCAGCTTTCAAACTGACCGCTGTTGACGTCGGGTGAACAAGGCCCTTCGCCTACTACATCCGCAACACCTTTTTTGCCGACATACCAGGTTTTTCTGTGGGAGTTATAACCTCTTACCGCAATGGGGAGTTCCCATATTTTTGCTTTGCGAAGAAGATTATATTCTTCAGGCACGGGAGTGTGCTGAAAAATGAATGAAGGCATCGGTTTGCCGCCGTTGAGATTTTTAAGTTCCGCACTTTCTTTTTCAAACCATTCAATCTGATCTGTGTGAACATAATCATAGTGAGAAATTTCTCTGTTTTCGTGGCAGTTGTTTGAGTCTATGAACCAAAGGCAGAAAAGCGGTTTTTCGCCGTCTGACGAATAAATCAGTTCCTTGAAGTTTGCGTTGCCTGTGATTTCTGACGGTGCATCGTTTCTTGTGAGGCAGTTTTTGATTTTGCCGTAAATTTCAACAATTTCGTCTTCGTGGCCGTGGTCGTGCTCGTGATTGCCGAGAATTGCCGCAAAGGGAATGTTACGCTCGGTAATGGGTTCAACAACCGCACGCATCATCTCTTCAAATGTTTCCGGTGATTCTGTAATGCAATCGGTGTTGCAGTTGTCACCGAGAAGCACGCACAAATCGGGCTTGTATTCATCAAGAGATGCAATCATAAGCTTTTGCATATCCTTGAATTTCGGGTTTGTTTTGTAATCGGTGTGTTCGTGAATATCGCCGAAAAGCAATATTTTGAATTTGCCGTCCTGATTGAATTTGAGTTTCATTGTTATCACCTTATTGATAATTGATTGCAACGGCAATGAGCATCAGTGCAACCGAGAGAATACCTTCAAGTGCGAAGAGCTTCCAGGAGAATTTAAGCCATTTGCCGTATGAAATGTTTACAAGTCCTATTGCGATAATCATAATTCCGCTTGTTGGATAAAGCAGATTTGTGAAGCCGTCACTCAGGCAGAATGTAAGAGCAACGCTTTGGTCTGAGATGCCGACCATTTCTGCCAGAGGAAGAACGATAGGCATAATAAGGAATGCTTTTGCCGTGCTGCTTCCTACAAAAAATTCAAGAAAAACAATGAATGCAAAGAGTAACAGTATTGCCGTGTAGGGCGTTACACCGTCTATGAGATTATATACAAAGTTAAGAATTGTGTGTATGATGTTGCCTTCGTCAAGAATGTATGTAATTGAAAGAATGATTACAATAATCGGAACAATGGGAGCAACGGTTTTGATACCGTCCCAGAAGGTTTTGAGGAGCTTTTTGCCCTTCATACCCGAGAGAATACCTGCAAGAATACCTCCGACAAGGAAGAGCACACCCATACCGCCCATTGAAAGTCCGCCGCTGAGTCCGAAGATATAGTCAAGAACAATGCAGATGATTACACATGCAAGGCAGATGAGAAATGCGAGGGTAGCTTTTTTAACTTTTTTGTCTTTTAAAACAGCGGCACCGTCGTCAAGATTATATCTTTCACGAAGTGCAATATCGGTTTCATAGCAGATTGATTTTTTGGGATTTTTTTCAATTTTCTTTGCGTATAAGGTCATAAATACCGCAAGCACAAGATATACGGCAACAAATACGATAATTCTGTAGCCTGTGCCCGAAAAAGGCTGGAGCCCTGCAAGCTTCTGAACCGTGAGAACGTTGAACGGATTGAATGTTGCCGCAGTGTAGCCGAAGCCGACTGCGATAAGGCTCATTCCGAGGCCTACGAATGAGTCCCAACCGAGTGCAAGCGAAATTGCAACCGCTATGGGTACAAGTGTGACCGATTCTTCAAGTATGCCCGCCGTTGAGCTTAAAAGCATACAGGCAAGAATCATAAGGTTAAGCAAAAGATATTTTCGTTTTTCAAACTTATTGGTTATGGTTACCATAATGTATTTGAGAACATTGCATTTGTCAAGAATAAGAAACGTTCCGCCAACAAGCGTTATCAAAACGATAATCAATCCGCCAGTCATAGCCGTTTCGGTTCCGAAAACAAGAATGGGGGAAAGAATAATCTTCCATATCGGGAGCTTATCTTCAATATGTTTATATGTACCGTTGATTATATGGCCTTCAATGTCTGTGTCATATTCACCCGTTGGCAAAACCTGAGTAAGTATGCCCGCAAATGCCATAACCGCCGCAAGAAGAATGCATATAACCAAAATAGTTTTTTTATCTATCTTCAGACCCGCCTGTTTATTATTTGAATCTGTAGCCAATTCAATCACCCTTTCACTGCGGGTATTGTAACACATATATATACAATATTTCAACTATTTTAAAAATAAATATTAGATTATATATAAATATATGTTGTATAAGCGATTTTTTTGTGGTAAAATATGAAGCATAAAATTCAGGAAGGACTGATTTTTTTGAAAAAGATATTAGCGGTTATTCTTTCGGCTGCAATAATTTTCTCGCTTGCCGCACCTGTTTCTTATGCGGTTGACGGCGATTGCAACTGCGGTCAGAATCCCATAATTTATGTGGGACCTCTCGGCAACTCCGATATTTATGAAAATCCAGGTGCCGAGAATGAAAGAACTCTTTTCAGACCCTCAACCGAGGCAATAGTTGGTCTTGTGTTCAAACTTCTTC
>JAXJVE010000312.1:0-7897 GCA_036308705.1 Acutalibacteraceae bacterium | reverse complement strand
GATAAAACTCGCTTATATCTTTATAGCTTTCAGTATCGCTGAAAGTGAAACCAAACTGCGACCAATCGGGGTGTTTATTTATTGATTCTTTATAAAAATCAATAAATTTGTGACAATCTTCAAGGTTGAACTTTGTTCCTTTTTTAAAGGTTTCATTTTTTCTTATTTCGAGAATTTCTTGACCGGGATTATAATATGCAATATTGGATGAGGCAAAAAACACTTTAGGCAACATTTTGTTGGGTCCGGGTAAGAGCTTATACTCGATCTTTTTGTAACATTCTTTGCCGTTCGGATCAGGAGTTTCCAAAAACGATTTATTATGGTGTTTATCCATAACAGCGAGATAATATTTATCATCTTTACAAAGAAGAACAGATAAATAATCTCGCTCTTTGTTTTTATCCCATCCGCCAAGAAACTGCGGATTATCAAAATTAAGTTTAATCTTATCTTTAGAATAAGGTTTTTGTGTCAAATGATTACGAACTTTATCATAAATCAGATTGAGCGAAGATAATTCGTCGTTGATCACGGTGAGTTTACCATAGAACACTTCATCTTTGTTTGATTCTTTTCCGCTTCCCGTGAAAGATTTCAGAACCTTTTCAAGGCACTTAACTGAATCAAGAAGATTTTTGATAAGCTCAATTGCAGAATCATTTTTACATAACCTTTTTTCATTGTTCTGCGAATATGAAATGTCAAGAAAAGATTCTGCCTTTGAATATTCGCTTTTAATGTTACAAATCAATTCTGTAATCAGATTTTCATAATATTCAGATACGGATTTTCGGCACACTCCAATGTTATTCGTGTGCAAATCACCAAGCCTTTGCAAATCCGATATACAAAAGCTTTTTATATTCTTATAAGTTTTGGTGACATTCTCAAAATATTTTTCACTGTTTTGCTTTGGCTTCATAGGATTAGCCGATGTATATTCATTAATCCACGAATCCGCAATAATATTCCATGAACCAAAAACAGCATTTGAAACATCTGTGACAGCTACTCCTGCTGAAATGTAAATACCTTCAGTGTTAAACGCATTCAAATCTTTAAAAAGAGCTTCAACTTCGCCCAAACTCGGTTCAATGACGCTCTTATAGAATTGGTTAAGCGACAAAATCAATTCATCGTCATTATTGAATTTATCCGGAACAAAAGAAATTGTTTCTCTGTCTGTAAGGATCTGTTTATATAGCGGTTTGAGCAAGGGCAATCTTTTTGATCTGTCATCACCTGAAAGCTGTTGATTGAACAAATTAATATGCTCATTTAAGCCCTTCACCTTAGTTCCGTCAGAGCAGGTATATCCGCCAATGATACTGTTATATCGTTCAATCCCTGACTGAGAAAGTGCAAAACTGAAATAATCCAACGAGAAAATATCATGAGCTCTGATTCCGTAAATTCCTAAATATTCTTCGTCAAGTTCAAGTAATATTTTTTCGGGTAATGATGAGAATATTTTTGCAAATGAAGCAACATTATCCAAAAACCTCGGAAGATTATCATTTATGCAACGATACGAAACGGCTGTTGATTTTGCTTCTTCCGTATACATATTCTTTCTGTTTTCATTGAAACCGGTGAAGTATGTTGTAAATCCGTGAAATGCTGTGACAGTTTCTATCTCTTCAGGGTTCTCCAAAAAATCAGGCAACGTTTTTTCAATAAAATCCTTGCTGAACATATTGTTATATCTTTTATCAGATGTTAAAGTTTTTGAAATCTGTTTTCTCATCGAAGCCTCAAGATCTTCCATTGAGATATTTTCTTTTTCAGTTCTGTTATTTTTAAAATATAAAGAAGCGTAGTCCTCGATGCCATTGATAATCAATGATGACAAAACACTATCAATAAAATACTTATGATATTTGTCAATAAGCTTTTTTACAACAATATATTTTTCTGAAAGTGCCTTGTCTTTCTCAAGCATAAGATTCTTGTTAAATGTTTCCTCGGTTTTATCGATAGGAACAAGGGAAAATCTCAATGTTTTGGAAATTGAATAAAAGTTTTTGAAGTTGCTAAAATTCATAAATCTCACCTCATAAAAAATTACAGTTCAGAAAATCGTTGCCAATTAACGTTCCCGATAAAACAATACTAAAAAATTTGATATCCAATATACAGTACTTTCGAACAATCCGGCATTTATTTTTTTGCATTAATTGTAAAATTAAATGCAAGTTTTTTCTTTTCTTCAAAAACAATTATATAATAACCGATAAACAAAATCAATAATTTATAATTTGATGATTATCCTCCCCTGTTATCTGTCATAACATAATCAGAACGTTATGACAGATGGAGATGATGAAATGCAATAAACGGAAATGAATTAAATAACAAAACGAATGGAGGTGATTTAAATTTCGATTATTGAGGAAATGTTTTATGACAATATCAGTGTTCAAAACGCTTTTATTGTTAAAAACAAAGATTTAAAGAAAAGAATGCAAGTTTTAACTGATAGTGAAAATTATCTACTACAGAATTTGCAAGACGAAAATCTGGTGAATTTTAAACGATTTTCGGAGGCGTGGAATTTTGTTGATAGCGAAACAAATCGAGAATATTTTTGCTTTGGATTCAGGCTCGGAGCATTGATTATGCAAGACATATTAATAAACAAATTAACCGATTAAAACGGAGGAATAAATTATGATTTCATTGATTCAAAAATGGTGTAACGAGAATGCTTCTCATGACAAAATGCTTAAAGAATTAATTTTTATTATCAACGCAACTCAGAATGGATTGGACTGTCTTTTTACAGATACTATTGATGATAAAAATACTATAAATTATTGTGTGCCGTGCGATAAAAATGTTGATACTTATGGAAGAAATGCAGGGATTTGTTTTTCGGAATCTGCCGCACATGAAGCAATAAAAGAAATGTTAAACAGCTATGCGTTGTTACTTTTACCCTGGTTTCAGAACGATACGCCGAGTATTGATCTGTGTGTCAAACTAAAATGGTCTCCCGTTGCTGTTATTCAAGATGAAAATGGTGCAGAAAAAGAAATTTTTGATGCGCTTTTTAAATTTGAAAAATGCGATAATAAATTCGGCTTTTGTGTTCGATCCGTCATTCCCCTGCTCGATTACAAACGAGGTGATGAGATATGACATATGTTGATAGAATCAGAAAAGAAAAGCTGAACATATTTCATATTCAAAAAGAATTGAGAGAAATGATCGAATCAAAGGATTGGACGAGTAAGTTTTGCCATAACGAAAATGACAAAATGTGCACATATACAGAAAGCCTTTCGGCATTAAAACGAAAGGTTCATTTGAGTGAAGTTGGCTATGTTTCATCAGTTTTTAGCGAGGATTTAGCACTTGGATTAATTAATAACTGCCTTGCAGAAAACATTGCTCACATTGCTAACTTTTTATTGATAGACGACAGTTCCATCGAGTTGATGGGGATGACAGATTCTGAAATTGGCTATATCGTGAAAAAATATAAAACCATCGAAGAATCATCATATGTAATATTGTCTATAAGAAAAAACGACAAGCCGTGCAATAATCACAGCGGGTTCTTTGTAGAATATATTTATCCCGTCAAACTTTCTTAATATAGCCAATAATTTTAATAATTAAAAATCTCCTTTTATTCCTTTTTACTCCTTAGTTTTCCTTTGTTGTTATGTCGAAAGCCACTGCAAGTGCAGTGGCTTTTGGCGTTAAAAGGGTAAAAAATCTTCGTCTATATCTAATTCACCATAATCATAATTTATAGTTGCATAGTCATCTGCATCAACATATATATTGATTTTGGGACTGTTCATTTGAATCTGATTTATTGTAGGTTTTGGTTTTTTTACTTTTTTATTGATAAAAAAGGATAGTTTATCTCCGTATCCAAAAACCTTGTTAAATTTTACAGACACAATAATATCAGTTGATATATTTATATCTTTAATTGCCTTATCGACAACAAGTTTTTTCAGCTGGGATTTTGTTTTGTATTTATTATCAGAAAAAGCCGTAAATGCATTTTCCAAACCGATATTATAATACTTTTGAGACTCAAGTGATTTTAAATATAAATAAATTCGTACAGAATATCGGGATTTCAGTTTTACTAAATACTCAACATCGATTATAGTAAAATCAGCATTAAGATTAAATAAAAATCCCAGCAAAGAATCATCTAACTTCAAATGCATTATGCCGTCGGTTATATATGAATTATCATCTAAAAATCTGACAGTTTTGTTATTCACAATATATTCTTTTTCGCACAAACTTTTAACAGTATCAGATATATTTTTCGCTTGATTTCCGCCGTAAGAAATTTCCCAATATTCACAAAATTCAGCTATAGAAATATTAAACGTTCTGAATTGAACATCAATCTTTTTAATAAGTGAAATCAACATAAATATAATACGGTATTCTGTGACAGAAAATATCATTTTTCCATCATCTGCCGAACAGATATCTCTGATTAAACAATTCGATATAACAGCCTGATATTTTTTTATCATAAAAGCACCTCAAAAAATGAATTTGATAGTGTTATGACAGAAGTAATCAAAAAATGTATTATTTTTTTAAATTATGTAATTCTGTTTTATTCTTCTGTAAATGTTTTAATTTTTATGTATATTTTTCAATCTCAACTCCCGAAACCGTTATATAACAACGATTACAGCCAATCGTAAATTAAATATAAAAGTATATATGTTAATAATACACCCCGTGTTGTCTGTCAACAAAACAGACACATAGCATAACTTCGTTGGCATAATTCAGGCTTTGAAAACAAAGGTTTGGACAGATAGTCACTCTTGGTTGTTAATTTGTCAAATTTTACTGTGACAGAAAAATTTTTATTTTCAAATCTGTCATAACTATGACGAATTATAAACTTACAAAGAATTTTATGGAAATCGAAAACAAAACTGTTATTGTTTTTGATCCACCTGCAGTCAAGAAATTTACTTCACAATATTTTAAAGGTAATTATACAAACGCAGAAGCTAATCAAATGATTGCAATATCATTTAAGCAAAGTGAAAACATTATAAAAAAATTTTTTTGCATTGAAACATATGTTGTTCAGTCATAACTATGTCAAACAAAGACACATGGAGGTATGGCTGAACATAATAAATTATAGAGGTTTTGCATATTAGCAAAACAGGAGAATCATAAATGCGGTGTGAATACAGGTTATACCACGATTTGTAAGATATAAGAACATAAATCGTGAGTATAACCGTGTATCTCACACAAATGCCCATTTGTGAAAAACGGTCTGACAAGCAGACGGGCCACCGATGATATCGAGAGTGTCAGCTCGGTATATCCCCTCGCTCGGGGTTGATATTTATCAACGGAAATTGAGCCAAGACAGTTTACCGTAAAATTAACGAAAGGAAGTGTATTCAACGATGAAAATAATAATCGATGACACTAAAAAAAAGTTGGAAATAACTTTCGAAAAAAATGACAAATCAGAAAAATCAAAATCAAATCCAACATCTGATAATCTTATAAAAATTACAATTGAAGAAAGCGAAAGCTTTTTATATCTATAATTTACGAGGTGATTGTTATAGGCAAAAAGCAACGAAAGCTATCAGTAACCCAGCAAATTATGGTTGAGGTTAAAGATTCATTAAGCCGATATAGCCACGATCTGACACGAAAACAATATATCCGCAACACTAAATATTTCATTCAATATTGCCGTGAGCAATATAATTGCAGAACCCTTGATGAATGTCGCCAACACATAGATGACTATATAAAATATTTAGCAAAAAAAGAGTTGTCGGCATGTTCAATACACACCTACGCCGCAGCGATTTCCGCTACGCTCAATATACCATTAAATTTAATCTCTAAGCCTCGTAGAGTAATCTCTGAATTCACCCGAGGTCGAGAAGAAATAAAATATCCGCATTCATCACAAGACGTTGAAAATCCAGCATATAAGCGAATCTGTTGTTTTGCTGAAAAGTGCGGTATCAGGAGAGCTGAATATGCGCGGTTAAAAAAAGAAGATTGGGTCATAGATCCCGCAACAGGAAAACATTGTGTATTGGTTCGACGTGGGAAGCACGGAAAGCAACAATATCAGCTTGTCAGAGACGAAGATATACCATTTTTTGAAGAATTCTTCTCATCTGTTCCCGACGGTGAATATCTGTTTTCAAAACAAGAAATGAACAACAGAATTAACTTGCATAAATACAGAGCCGATAACGCAAAGCGATGGTATCTCGAATTAGAAGATAAAATAAGACAAGACCCATCATACGAAGATGTTTTAATTGAACAAATAAAAGCGCGATTTGAAAACTCAATAGATCCTCATACAGGCAAGCCCAAAACGTTTGATCCTGAATCAGTAAGAGGACAGTATTACTATCTCAGAAATTCACTTCGTCAAAAACAAATCGACGCGGGCAAAAAAATTAAATTTAATAAAACCATAGCACTTTTTATAAGCACGCACGTACTTGCTCATTATCGTCTAAATGTGTGCATACAGAACTATCTATTGTGCGATTGAGTTGCATTCAAATATTTCATAACTATATTAAGTACAGAATTGACATACGGAGAAAAATTTTTAAAAAAACATCATAAAAACAAAAATCACTGTGACAGAAAAATTCAATCAAAAAAATCTATCATAATTAAAACAAATAAATTTATAGAAAGTTGGTATTAAAATGAACACTACTAATCCAGTAATTAACAACCCTGAAATCATTGTAAACGAAACAGATATTTTAAACGAGAAGTATAAGATCTTGAAAATCAAAGATCTTAAAGCACGATACGGAATCGGAAACGATGCTGCATATGCACTTGTAAGGCGCAAAGGGTTTCCTTCATTTCTAATGAAAGGACGTTGTTATGTTACTCGAGAAGATATGCTTTTAAAATGGGAAGAAGAACAGATGAAATCTCCCAAAAGATATATGTAAGGAGGAATTAAATGTATTATAAAAAGCCGAAATCATCAATTTTTAATAGAAAAAAAGATAAAAGATGGTGTTGTGAATTAACACTCGGCCTTGATGAAATAACAGGAAAACATATAAATAAATATTTATACGCAAAAACCAAAAATGGTGCAGAAGTACGCCGAGATGAATTTTTGGAAGAGTGGAAAGAGAATAAGCCTGTTGAAGCACAAAATGATTTGATAGGTCAAATCAGTCGATGGCTTTATAACATAAAAATTAAAAAAGTTTCCGAAAAAACATTTGACAGATATGAACAGACTTTTAATTATCAGATTGTGCCTGGAATATTAAACACCGGCATAAATGACATAAATAAATTTGATGTGTATGCGGCACAGAGAGTTATAGATTATAATGCAGAAAAAGGGTTATCTTACAGTTCTGTGAATAAAATCAAGCAGCTTTTAAATCAATTTTTTGATTTTGCCCTTGCAAATAATAACGTTAAAATGAATCCAATGTCTCTTACCGAAATAAAAAAAGATACCGAAATTGATCTTGAGAATGATAACGATGATGATATATATGTTTTTACTCAGGAAGAAATAGAAAAAATTAAGGCAGTATGCAAAACAAAATATAAGAACGGAAAAGAGCGTTTTCATCAAGCAGAATTTTTTATTTTTATGCTGAATACCGGTATAAGAGCAGGTGAAGCTCTTGCAACACGTTATTCAGATATTGATTTTAATACAGGTGTTTATAAAATTAATAAAACAGCTGTGAATGTTAAAGAACGTGACAAAAACGGAAAAAGTACAAATACAAGAAAGAGAATTATAAAAACTCCAAAAACCAAAAATTCAAGAAGAAGAATGAAATTGAATCCTGAAATTCTTGAAATTGTAAAGAATTTGAAATCACAAGAGCCTGAGGGATAT